>NZ_JAQMYQ010000021.1:0-96423 GCF_028369275.1 Mitsuaria sp. RG | reverse complement strand
GGCCGGCCCGCCCCCCCCCCCCCCCCCCCCCCCCGGGGGGGGGGGGGGGGCCCCCCCCCCGCGATGCGTTACAGGGTCAGACGCGGAACTGGCTGACCAAGGTCTGCAGGTGACCACCCAGGCGCGCCAGCTCGACGCTGGAGGCGGCGGTCTCGTCGCTGGCCGCGGCGGTCTGCTCCGACACGTCGCGCACGTTGAGGATGCTGCGGCTGATCTCTTCGGCCACGGCGCTCTGCTGCTCGGCGGCGGCGGCGATCTGCTGGTTCATCGACTGGATATTCGACACCGTGCGGGTGATGCTCTCCAGCGAACCACCGGCCTTGCGCGCCAGCTCGACGCTGCTGTCGGTCAGGCTGCGGCTGCCGTTCATCACTTCGGCGACCTGCTGGGTGCCGTGCTGCAGGCTGGCGATCAGGCCTTCGATCTCTTCGGTGGACTGCTGGGTGCGCTGGGCCAGGCCGCGGACCTCATCGGCCACCACGGCGAAGCCACGGCCGGCCTCGCCGGCACGGGCCGCCTCGATGGCGGCGTTGAGCGCCAGCAGGTTGGTCTGCTCGGCCACCGACTTGATCACGTCCATGACGCTGCCGATCTTCTGGCTTTCCTGCTGCAGCAGGGTCATCGCCTCGGTGGAGCGGTGCACCTCATGGGCCAGGCGTTCGATCTGGCTGATGGCTTCACCCACCACCTTGTCGCCGACCCGGGCTTCGTCGTCGGCGTTGGTCGCCGCGTGGGAGGCCTGCTCGGCGTTACGCGCGACTTCCTGGACGGTGGCGGCCATCTCGTGCATGGCGGTGGCCACCTGGTCGGTCTCGACCTTCTGGCTGTTGGCGCCGGCGCTGGTCTGTTCGGTCACCGCCGACAGTTCCTCGGCGGCGCTGGCGATCTGGGTGACGCCGTCGCGGATGCCGGTGATCAGGTCGCGCAGGGTGGTGCCCATGCGGGCGATGCCCTGCTGCAGGGCGCCCAGTTCGTCGCGGCGGGTGACGCGCAGTTCCTGGGTGAGGTCGCCGCTGGCGATGCGGTTGACCACATCCATGGTTTCGCGCAGCGGGCGGGTGATCTGGCGGGTGATGATGAACGCGGCGAGCACGCCGACCAGCAGCGCCAGGAGGGTGGCGGTGGTCTGCAGGCTGCGGGCCTGGACGCTTTCGGCGTCACGGCGCTCGATCTGGATCTTGTACAGCTCGTCGCTGCGCTTGACGATGTCGGCGCCCTGCACGGTCATTTCGGCACGGGCCACGCCGATGGCGGCGGTGGCGTCGCGGAACTGGCGCACGGCGTCGCGGTAGGCCAGCACGGCGTTTTCGAACTGCTGGATGCGCGAGGCTTCGCCCGGCAGTTGGCGCTTGAGGCTGTCGATTTCGCTCAGGGCGTTTTCCAGCTGGCGCAGGGCGGCCTGCTCGGCTTCGTTGGTCAGGTCGGCGATGTAGCTGCGCACGTCCAGGCGAACCTGCACCAGTTGCTGCTTGGCCTTGCTGATGACCAGGTATTGCGCCAGGCGGCTGGCATCGCCTTCGGAACTGGACAGCACGGCGTTGCTGATGGCCTCGATCGCCTCATTGGCACGGCCGGCGGCCTGGTTCATCGACTCGCGGGCGGCGAGGGTGGTCTTGTAGCCCTGGCGCATCTTTTCCAGCGAGACGCGATATTCGCTGATGCTCTGGCCCTGCTCGCGCAGCAGCTTGACGTTTTCCGGGCTCTTGAAGGAGTTGACCAGGTGCTGCTGCTGGCTGCCGAAGGCGTCGAGCTTGGCCTGGACATTGGCCGCCGAGGCGTCGTCGCCGTTGGTCAGCATCCACTGCAGGCGGGCCACGCGCAGGTTGGTCAGGTCACTGTTGAGCTGGGTGATGTCGCTCATCCAGTTGCTGCGGTCGATGAGACTGCCCAGGCTGTTCCAGCCGGTCAGGGCCAGCAGGCCGGTCAGGACCAGGACCAGGCCGAAGCCCAGGCCGAGTTTGAGGTTGACGCTGATATTGGCGAACCAACTGTTCATGCACGCTCTCCCAGAGAATGATTTCGCTCACTTGATCTCAAAAGCTGGGCGTTGTTGTTGTCAGATAGCCCGCAGATTTGTGTAGGACTTATCGGCAAACAGGGGAGAAGCTGAAACGCTTTTTCAGCAAATTTGTAACTTGTTGAATACGTTTGTGTTTTTGATGTGGTCAATCGCGGGTACACCCGCCATGCGCACCTGTAGGCGCGCACTGGGGGATCGCGATCTCAAAGGCTCCGTGCGCTGAAGGTGTCGCACTGGTTCACGTCGCCACTGGAAAACCCAGCCTTGAACCAACGCTCGCGCTGTTGCGAGGTGCCATGGGTGAACGAGTCGGGCACCACCCGCCCTTGCCCCTGCTGTTGCAGGCGATCATCACCGATGGCATTGGCGGCGTTCAGCGCCTCTTGCACATCACCCGGCTCCAGCCAGTTCAGGCGTTTCTGCGCCTGGTAGGCCCACACGCCGGCCAGGCAGTCGGCCTGCAGTTCCTGGCGCACCAGCAGGCCGTTGTCACCTTCCATGCGTTGGCCATTGCGGCGCGCGGCGTCGACCTTGGCCGAGACGCCGAGCAGGGTCTGCACGTGGTGGCCGATTTCGTGGGCGATCACGTAGGCCTGGGCGAAGTCGCCGGCGGCCTTGAAGCGGGTTTCCATTTCCCGGAAGAACGTCATGTCCAGGTACACGCGCTGGTCGCCGGGGCAGTAGAACGGCCCGACCGCCGCCGAGGCGAAGCCGCAGGCGGAGTTGACCTGGCCACTGAACAGCACCAGCTGGGGATCGCGGTACTGCTTGCCCGCCTGGGCAAAGAGTGCCTTCCAGGTGTCCTCGGTGTCGCCGAGGATCGAGGCGACGAACTCGGCCTGCTCGTCGTTGGCCGGCGGCGCCTTGCTGCCGACGTTGGCCGGAGCGGTCTGCTGCTGCTCCATCTGCCCGGCCAACTGGCCGAGGATCTGCAGCGGGTCCTGACCGGTGAGCCAGCCGATGCCAACGATCAACAGGATGGCGCCGAGCCCGAGGCCCTTGCCGCCGCCGAAGCGCATGCCGCCGCCACCCCCTTCGCCGCGGGCATCGACCACGTTGTCGCTGCGTCGACCTTTTCGCCATTCCATATGGAGCTCTCCGGTTTGTGAAACATGAAGTCTAAAGATTAGTTCAGCGCTGCCCAGGGCGTCGCCCTGGTCGCTGATGCATAACCAAATGGTTATGTCTAAGACCGCTGAATTCAATATTCATCCCGACTGGCCTGCCGGAAACTGCAAGTCCGCCTGCCACGCCCAGGCGTTCGACAATTCCAAGAGAGGAAACCGGCATGCCCGCCCAGGACACCAGCCGCTTCGTGATCCGTGATCGCAACTGGCACCCCAAGGCCTTCACCCCCGACTACAAGACCTCGGTGGCGCGCTCGCCGCGCCAGGCGTTGGTCAGCATCCCGCAGTCGATCAGCGAAAGTACCGGCCCGGACTTTTCCCATCTGCGCTTCGGTGAGCACGACCACGACCTGCTGCTCAACTTCAACCAGGGCGGCCTGCCGATTGGCGAGCGCATCATCGTCGCCGGCCGTGTTGTCGACCAGTACGGCAAGCCGGTGCCCAATACCCTGGTCGAGATGTGGCAGGCCAACGCCGGCGGTCGCTACCGGCACAAGAACGACCGCTACCTGGCCCCGCTGGACCCGAACTTTGGCGGCGTTGGTCGTTGCCTGACCGACCGCGACGGCTACTACAGCTTCCGCACCATCAAGCCCGGTCCGTACCCGTGGCGCAACGGCCCCAACGACTGGCGCCCGGCGCATATCCACTTCTCCATCAGCGGGCCGTCGATCGCCACCAAGCTGATCACCCAGCTGTACTTCGAGGGCGATCCACTGATTCCGCTGTGCCCGATCGTCAAGTCGATCGCCAATCCTGAGGCGGTCCAGCGGCTGATCGCCAGGCTCGACATGGGCCATGCCAACCCCATGGATTGCCTGGCCTACCGCTTCGACATCGTCCTGCGCGGCCAGCGCCAGACCCACTTCGAAAATCGCTGAGGAGGCCCGTCATGCCTATCGAACTGCTGCCGGAAACCCCTTCGCAGACCGCCGGCCCCTACGTGCACATCGGCCTGGCCCTGGAGGCGGCGGGCAACCCGACCCGCGACCAGGAAATCTGGAACCGCCTGGCCCGGCCCGATGCGCCGGGCGAACATATCCTCTTGCTCGGCCAGGTGTACGACGGCAACGGCCACCTGGTGCGCGATTCGTTCCTGGAAATCTGGCAAGCCGATGCCAATGGCCAATATCAGGATGAATTCAACCTGGAGAACGCTTTCAACAGCTTCGGCCGCACCGCGACCACCTTCGATGCCGGTGAATGGACGCTGCACACGGTCAAGCCGGGGGTGGTGAACAACGCCGCGGGCGTGCCGATGGCGCCGCACATCAACATCAGCCTGTTTGCCCGGGGGATCAATATCCACCTGCATACCCGGCTGTACTTCGATGACGAGGGCGAGGCGAACGCCCGGTGCCCGGTGCTCAACCTGATCGAGCAGCCGCAGCGGCGCGAGACGCTGATCGCCAGACGTTGCGAGGTAGAGGGGAAGACGGCGTATCGCTTCGATATCCGTATTCAGGGGGAGGGGGAGACGGTGTTCTTCGATTTCTGAAGGCGTTTACGCGATCCCTGTAGGAGCGGCCTTGTGCCGCGAAAGGGCCGCAGAGCGGCCCCGGTGATTGATGTGTAAACGCTGGAATCCAGGGGTCGCTACGCGACCCTTTCGCGGCACAAGGCCGCTCCTACACACACACAGCGTGCAGGAGCCTGCCCTGCGAGCGTTTCAGCGCCGAACCAGCAGTACGCCGCTTTCCATATGGTGGGTATACGGGAACTGGTCGAACAGCGCGCAGCGTTCGATACGGTGGGTATCGTGCAGCTGGGCGATGTTCTGCGCCAGGGTCTCTGGGTTGCACGAGATATACAGGATGCGCTCGAAGCGGCGGGTCAGCTCGCAGGTGTCCGGGTCCATGCCGGCGCGTGGCGGGTCGACGAACACGGTGCCGAAGTCGTAGCTTTTCAGGTCGATGCCTTCCAGGCGGCGGAACGGGCGGACCTCGTTCAGCGCCTGGGTCAGCTCTTCGGCCGACAGGCGTACCAGGCGCACGTTGTCCACGCCGTTCTCGTCGAGGTTGTGCAACGCGGCATTGACCGAGGTCTTGCTGATCTCGGTGGCCAGCACCTTGCGCGCGCGGGTGGCCAGCGGCAGGGTGAAGTTGCCGTTGCCGCAGTACAGCTCCAGCAGGTCGTCCTGGCGCTCGCCCATGGCCTCGAAGGCCCAGCCGAGCATCTTCTGGTTCACCGCGCCATTGGGCTGGGTGAAGGCACCTTCGGGCTGGCGATAGCTGAAGGTGCGTCCAGCGATGTCGAGCTTCTCCACCGCATAGTCGCGGCCGATCACCACGCGCTTGCCCTTGGAACGACCGATCACGCTGACGTTCAGGTCGCTGGCCAGTTGTTGCGCGGCGGTTTCCCAGGCGTCGTCCAGCGGACGGTGGTAGCACAGGGTGACCATCGCATCGCCGGCCAGGGTGGTGAGGAACTCGACCTGGAACAGGCGATTGTCGAGCGCCTCGTTGCCCTGCCAGGCGGCCTTCAGGCGTGGCATCAGTTCATTGATGCGCTCGCTGGCGATGGGGAAATCGTTGATCAGGATCGCCTTGTGCTTCTCGCCCGGGGCGAACATCGCGTAATGGCGTTGGCCGTCCTCGCGCCACAGGCGGAACTCGGCGCGCAGGCGATAGTGCTCGCGCGGCGAGTCGAACAGCGCCGGCTCCGGCGCGCCGAACGGTGCCAGCAGCTCGCGCAGGCGGTCGGCCTTGGCCGCCAGCTGCGCATCGTATTGGGAAGGATCCAGGACAGCACTCATGCGGGGAACCAGCCCAGCTTGATGACGAACAGGATCGACAGGATCACCAGCGCCGGGTTCAGGTCGCGGTGACGACCGGAGATCAGCTTGATGGCGGTCCAGGCGATGAAGCCGAAGGCGATGCCGTTGGCAATCGAATAGGTCAGCGGCATGGCCAGGGCGGTCACCACCACCGGCGCGGCTTCGGTGACATCGTCCCAGTTGATCTCGGCCAGGCCCGAGGCCATCAGCACGGCGACGAACAGCAGCGCTGGCGCGGTGGCGAAGGCTGGCACGCTGCCGGCCAGCGGGGCGAAGAACAGCGCCAGCAGGAACAGCACTGCGACCACGATGGCGGTCAGGCCGGTGCGCCCGCCCGCGCTCACGCCCGCCGCCGACTCGATGTAGCTGGTGGTGGTCGAGGTGCCCAGCAGGGAACCGGCCATGGCGGCGGTACTGTCGGCGATCAGGGCGCGGCCCATCTTCGGCATGTGGCCGTCCTTGCCCATCAGGCCGGCGCGCTTGGCCACGCCGATCAGGGTGCCGGAGTTATCGAACAGGTCGACGAACAGGAAGGCGAAGATTACGCTGATCAGGCCGACGTCGAGGGCGCCGGCGATGTCCAGTTGCAGGAAGGTCGGGGCCAGTGACGGCGGCATCGACACCACGCCATTGAACGGAGTGACGCCCATCGCGATCGAGGCCACGGTCACCGCCAGGATACCGATCAGCACCGCGCCGCGGACCTTCAGCGACTCGAGGGCGACAATCAGGAAGAAGCCGAGGATGGCGAGGATTGGCGCCGGCTTGCTGAGGTCGCCCAGGCCCACCAGAGTGGCCGGGTTATCGACGACGATACCTGCGTTATGCAGGGCGATCAGTGCCAGGAACAGGCCGATGCCGGCAGCGATGGCCGAGCGCAGCGGCAGCGGGATGCTGTTCACGATCCACTCGCGGATGCGGAAGATCGACAGCAGGAAGAACAGCACGGCGGAGATGAATACCGCGCCCAGCGCCACCTGCCAGGTGTGGCCCATGTGCAGGACCACTGTGTAGGTGAAGAAGGCGTTCAGGCCCATGCCCGGCGCCAGGGCGATCGGGTAGTTGGCGATGATGCCCATGGTCACCGAGCCGATGGCCGCGGCCAGGCACGTGGCGACGAACAGCGCGCCCTTGTCCATGCCGGTCTCGCCGAGGATGCTCGGGTTGACGAACAGGATGTAGGCCATGGCCAGGAAGGTGGTGACGCCCGCGAGAATCTCGGTGCGCACATTGGTGTCGTGTGCTTTTAGTTGAAACAGCCTTTCCAGCATGCCTGCTCCCCGGGCGCCCTCGCGCCGTGAATGTATCGACCCCAACAGCAAAGCACAGACCGTACCGGATACCGTGGTTTTGTGTGGGGCGGAAAAAAGCCGCGCATCATACCAGCATGGATGGCGGGGGCCTATGGCCATTGGGGAGAGGGTTTTCTCCAGCCTGTGTCGGCCCTTTCGCGGGCAAGCCCGCTCCCACAGGTATTTCACAGGGCCTGAGGGCGGCGCGATCCCTTTGGAAGCGGGTTTATCGGACCGCCGCACCGCCGCGAAGCAGGCGACGCGGTACCTGGCACCGGCTATGCCGGTGTTCGTGGCTGAAGCCGCTCCCACAGCGACCGTGCAGCTCTCAAGCCACGCCTGTGGGAGCAACTGTCTTGCTCAATTTTTAGAATCTGGCGCGATCCCTGTGGGAGCGGGTTTATCGGACCGCCGCACCGCCGCGAAGCAGGCGACGCGGTGCCTGGCACCGGCTATGCCGGTGTTCGCGGCTGAAGCCGCTCCCACAGTGACCGTGCAGCCCTCAAGCCACGCGCCACGCCTGTGGGAGCGGGTTTACCCGCGAAGAGGCCGGCACAGGCAACCGATCAGCTGTTGTGCATCCGGTCCCGATGGGTCAGCGTCGGGAACAGCTTCATCCACACCCCGGTCACCACCAGCGTGCCCACGCCACCGAGCACCACCGCCGGCACTGTGCCAAACCAGTGCGCGGTAACGCCCGACTCGAACTCGCCGAGCTGGTTCGAGGCACCGATGAACAGCCCATTCACCGCGCTCACCCGGCCGCGCATCTCGTCTGGCGTCTCCAACTGCACGAAGGCGCTGCGGATGACCATGCTGATCATGTCCGCCGCGCCCAGCACCACCAGCACCGCCAGGGAGAACCAGAACGAAGTGGACAGGCCGAAGGCGATGGTCGCGACGCCAAATATGCCCACTGCGGTGAACATGGTCAGACCCACCTTGCGTTCCACCGGGAAGCGCGCCAGCCACAGCGACATCAACAATGCACCGACGGCGGGCGCCGAGCGCAACAGACCCAGGCCCCAGGCGCCGGTGAGCAGGATGTCCTTGGCGAACACCGGCAGCAGGGCGGTGGCACCGCCCAGCAGCACGGCGAACAGGTCCAGCGAGATCGCGCCGAGGATATCCGGACGGCTGCGGATGAAGCGGATCCCGGCCAGCAGCGAGTCGAGGTTGGCCCTGCCTGGCTGCGGCGGCTGCCGACGGGCATCGAGGCTCAGGGTCAAAAGACAGGCGATGAGATAGAGGACTACGGTCGGACCGTAAACCCAGGTACTGCCGAGGGCGTAGAGCAGGCCGCCCACCGCCGGGGCGACGATGGTCGCCGCCTGGGACGCCGATGCAGAGGCCGCCACCGCGCGTGGGAACAGCCCGGGGGGTACCACGTTGGGCAGCAGGGCCTGGGTCGCCGGCATCTCGAACGAGCGGGCGGCCCCCAGCAGGAAGGCCAGCACGAAGATCAGTTCGCGGCTGACGTTGTCGGTAAAGCTGCCCACGGCCAGTGCGAGGGCGATCAGCGCCTGCAGGGTCTGGCACAGGGCGGCGACCTTGCGCCGGTCATAGCGGTCGGCGACGTGACCGGTGTGCAGCATGAACAGCACGCGGGGGGCGAACTCGACCAGCCCGACCAGGCCCAGGTCGAGGACATTGCCGGTGAGCTGGTAGAGGTGCCAGCCGATGGCCACGGTGAGCATCTGGAAGCCGCTGGCGGTGAACACGCGGGCCAGCCAGAAGGCGAGGAACGGGCGGTGATGGCGCAGCAATTTCGGGGCGGAATCGGACATCGGGGAGCCTGCGACCTCGGTACCAGAGGGGGCTGAAGAGTAACATCTGTTTGTAACAAATAGTTGCTGAAAGCCGCGTGGATCAACTTTTCACACGCAAAAAAAGAGGGTGAGGCAACCGGTCACGCGGCAATCAACCACACATCCGGATGGGTCATTCGGGACTATGCTTCCATTCAGTCGTTGACCTGGATCAATCGTTCCAGATGCAACGATCTTGGCCCTCGGGCCGGAATCCCCGCGATCGAACAGAACAATTCCAACGCGCCGCACTCGATACCCGTGGGGGCAGTGGGCGACAGGCCATGAGCCCGGTCGCCGGATTACCTGAAGAGGAAGCACCATGTTCGGATTGGAAGCCCTAGAGCTCGCCCGAATCCAGTTTGCCTTTACCGTGTCCTTTCACATCCTGTTCCCGGCCATCACCATTGGCCTGGCGAGCTACCTGGCGGTCCTCGAAGGCCTTTGGCTGAAGACCGGCGACAATACCTACCGTGACCTCTACCACTTCTGGTCGAAGATCTTCGCCGTCAACTTCGGCATGGGCGTGGTCTCGGGCCTGGTCATGGCCTACCAGTTCGGCACCAACTGGAGCCAGTTCTCCGACTTTGCCGGGTCCATCACCGGTCCATTACTTACTTACGAGGTCTTGACCGCCTTCTTCCTCGAGGCCGGTTTCCTCGGCGTCATGCTGTTCGGCTGGAACCGTGTCGGGCGTGGCCTGCACTTCTTCGCCACGTGCATGGTGGCGCTCGGCACGCTGGTGTCGACGTTCTGGATCCTCGCCTCCAACAGCTGGATGCAGACGCCCCAGGGCTACGAGATCGTCAATGGCCAGGTGATCCCGGTGGACTGGTTCGCGGTGATCTTCAACCCGTCCTTCCCCTACCGGCTGATGCACATGGCCACCGCGGCCTTCGTCGCCACCGCGTTCTTCGTCGGCGCCTCGGCGGCCTGGCACCTGCTGCGCGGGCGCGACAACCCGGCGGTGCGCAAGATGCTGTCGATGGCCATGTGGATGGCGCTGATCGTCGCGCCGGTACAGGCGGTGATCGGTGACTTCCATGGCTTGAACACCCTCAAGCACCAGCCGGTGAAGATCGCCGCCATCGAAGGCCACTGGGAGAACAAGCCCGGCGAGCCGACCCCGCTGATCCTGTTCGGCATTCCCGACATGCAGGCCGAGACCACGCGCTTCAAGATCGAGATCCCGGCGCTCGGCAGCCTGATCCTCACCCACAGCCTGGACAAGCAGGTCCCGGCGATGAAGGACTTCCCGCCCGAGGATCGACCCAATTCGACCATCGTGTTCTGGTCGTTCCGGATCATGGTCGGGCTGGGCATGCTGATGATCTTCGTCGGCCTGTGGAGCCTGTGGCTGCGCAAGCGCGGCACGCTGTACAGCTCGCGTCCGTTCCTCTACCTGACCTTGTGGATGGGCCCGTCCGGGTTGATCGCCATCCTCGCCGGCTGGTTCACCACCGAGGTCGGTCGCCAGCCCTGGGTGGTCTATGGGCTGATGCGCACCGCCGATGGGGTGTCCAACCATAGCTACGCGCAACTTGGTTTCACCCTGGTGATGTTCGTGGTGGTCTACTTCGCCCTGTTCGGCACCGGCATCGGCTACATGATGCGCCTGGTGCGCAAAGGGCCGAAGACCGGCGAAGGCGAGGAGCACACCCCGGGTGGCCCTGGCCAGAAACGCACGCCGGCGCGGCCACTGTCCGCCGCCGATGAAGGCCATGAGGCCGACTCCGCCAGCCTGAGCAAGGGGAACTGAGATGGGTATCGATCTTCCGCTGATCTGGGCCGTGATCATCATCTTCGGCGTCATGATGTACGTGGTGATGGATGGTTTCGACCTGGGAATCGGCATGCTCTTCCCCTTCGTCAAGGACGAGCGTGACCGCGATGTGATGATGAACACCGTCGCCCCGGTATGGGACGGCAACGAAACCTGGCTGGTGCTGGGCGGCGCGGCGCTGTTCGGCGCCTTCCCGCTGGCCTACTCGGTGGTGCTGGAGGCACTGTACCTGCCGTTGATCCTGATGCTGGTGGGCCTGATCTTCCGTGGCGTGGCCTTCGAGTTCCGTTTCAAGGCCCGGGCCAACAAGCGGCACATCTGGGACAAGGCGTTCATCTGGGGCTCGCTGGTGGCGACCTTCTTCCAGGGTGTGGCCCTGGGCGCGTTCATCGAGGGCTTCAAGGTGGTCGACCGCAAGTTCGTCGGCGGCACCCTGGACTGGCTGACGCCGTTCACGCTGTTCTCCGGCCTGGGCCTGATCGTCGCCTACACCCTGCTGGGCTGCACCTGGCTGATCATGAAGACCGAAGGGCCGCTGCAGAAGCAGATGCATGACATCGCTCGGCCACTGGCGCTGGTGCTGCTGGCGGTCATCGGCGTGGTCAGCCTGTGGACGCCGATCGCCTATCCGCAGATCGCCGAACGCTGGTTCAGCATGCCCAACCTGGTCTGGTTCATGCCGGTGCCGATCCTGGTGCTGGTGACCTTCTACGGCCTGCTGCGGGCGGTGGCGCGCAATGCCCACTACACGCCGTTCCTGCTGACCCTGGTGCTGATCTTCCTGGGCTACAGCGGGCTGGGTATCAGCCTGTGGCCGAACATCATCCCGCCGTCGATCAGCATCTGGGACGCCGCGGCGCCACCGCAGAGCCAGGGCTTCATGCTGGTGGGCACGCTGTTCATCCTGCCGTTCATCCTTGGCTACACCTACTGGAGCTACTACGTGTTCCGCGGCAAGGTGACCCATGAAGATGGCTATCACTAGGAGCGTATCGTGATGAACGTCGAAGAGAAAAAGCCGCTGTGGCAACGCCTGGGTTGGCTGGTGCTGATCTGGGGGCTGAGCGTGGCGGCGCTTGGGGTGGTGGCTTATGGCATGCGCATGTTCATGAGTGCGGCAGGCTTGAGTACCCACTAGGTTGTGAGGGCTGCGGTGCAGCCCGATCGCGGGACAAGCCCGCTCCTACAGAACCAGTAGGGGCGGGCTTTTCTCGTTTTCTATCGGGTGTTTATTTACGGGCTTTCAACACCACGAACTTCGGCGTCGCAGCCACCTGCTCGACCCCTCGGAACAATCGCGCCAGCTTGCTGTGGTAGCCCAGGTGGCGGTTGCCGACGATGTACAGCGCGCCACCGACCTCCAGCGCCTCCCGGGCCTGCTGGAACATGCGCCAGGCGAGGAAGTCGCCGACCACCTGCTGCTGGTGGAACGGCGGGTTGCACAGCACCACGTCCAGCGATTGTTTCTCCTGACCGGCCAGGCCATCCGCGGCCCTGATCGTCACTTCGCGATCACCCAGCGCCGCCTGCCAGTTCTCCCGCGCCGACTGCACCGCCATGTACGACTCGTCGACCAGGGTGAACTGCGCATCCGGGTTGGCCAGGGCGCAGGCGATCGCCAGCACGCCATTGCCACAACCGAGATCGGCGACACGGGCGCGGCCCAGGTCGCGTGGCAGGTGTGGCAGGAAAGCGCGGGTGCCGATGTCCAGGCCTTCGCGGCAGAACACGTTGGCGTGATTGACCAGCTCCAGGGCCGGGCTGTCCAGGCGGTAGCGGCTGGGGTAGGGCGAGCGCGCGGTCGGGCGTTCGCCGACAGTGGCAATCAGCAGGCGGGCCTTCTTCTGCGCCAGCGAAGCCTGGACCGGGCCGATGTACTTCTCCATCAGGTCGCCGGCGGCGCGGGGCAGGTGCTTGATCATGGCCCCGGCGATCACCTGGGCGCCGGGCGCCAACTGGCCCTGCAGGCGGATCAGCTGTTCCTCGAGCAGGGCCAGGGTCTTGGGCACGCGCACCAGCACGTGATCGAACGGGCCCTGGAAGGTCTCGCTGGCCGGGATGAAGGGCACGCTGTCGAATGGCTTGCCGTTACCCGCCAGGTTCTTCTCCAGGGCCAGGTGCGCCAGGTGCGAGTCGCCGCTGCTGCTCACCTGCACATGCCCCGCGAGGCTCGCGGCCAGGGCGCCGAAGCTGTCGTTGAGCACCAGCACCTTGCAGCTCGCCTGCGGCGCCTGGGCCGCCAGGTGCTCCAGCAGGTACTGGTCGGCGGCGTCGAAGGCCAGCAACGGGTCGTTGGCCTGGGCCGGCTGGCGGATCAGGTCGAGGTCGGCGAAGGGGCTGTTGAACAGGGGCATGGCGTACGACTCAAGGTGGTGCTGGTCATCGCGGGGCGCGATGGACATGAGGTACGCGATTCTACAGATTCCGAGCCTTTACCTGGGACTGATCTGCTTGGCTTCGACGAGCTTGGCGACCGCCGCTGTCTTGTTGGGAGCATTGGTCTTGTCGATGGCGCTGCGGATATGAAAGTTCACTGTGCTGGTCGATAAGCGCAGGATCTTGGCAATATCCTCGGCAATCTTGCCTTTGGCGCACCAGTCCATCACCTCCAGTTCCCGCACGCTGAGCCCGTAGAGATGGGTCAGGTGATATTCACTGAGCAACGTGTGCAAGGTGTTGCATAGCCACATCGTTGCAGCGCACTTTTCGTAATGTTCGTCTTCGTCGATGGTGCGGGAGCGTCGGGACACGCTCAAGTGGCTTTCGTTATGCCGCAGGTCATGCGTTGACTGGGTCCAGCCGTAGGTCAGCCCGTGCGCATGGGCTTCCTCGCGCAGCTGTGGTACGTCGCGGAAGAGATCGTCGCTCCAGACAAAAGGCAGCTCGCCGAGGTGGCACTTTAATATTGTCGGATCCATACTGATGAAATTCTCGTTCTGGTAACGATCATTCCAGCTTTTGGGATAGTTGTTGTAGAGAATTACCTGTGGAACCTTTGCACAGGTATGCAGATGCAGCGTCAAACCCAGATACTCCATGTCGAGCTTCTGTATCAGGTCTACGGCGCATGCGAAAATCTGTTTGGGCTCGCGCTCGTCCAGCAGTTGCTGGAGATCTTCAGTCTTCCAGTGTGGCATCGATGAAGCTCCCTTCTGCTTCTCGCTGGATCCAATGTAGGAAACGCACGAAGCGAAGTGTAGGAAATCTCCTAACTCTGTGCTGGGTTTTTTTGTTATAGCTGTCACGCTTCCTTAGCTGATTGTGAGCAGGCCCAGACGATACCTTACAAACCGACGGTGTTTATCTCCGCTGCTTTGCGCGACACTACGCGCATCTGTTCCATGGAGCCCGTCATGACCGCCAGCGCCGACAAATTTACCCGCCAGACCCTGCTCGACGTCCAGCCCCTGACGCCCAACCTGTTTTCCCTGCGTGTCACTCGCGATGCCGGTTTCCGTTTCCGCGCCGGGCAGTTCGCTCGCCTTGGGGTGAGCAAGGCCGATGGCAGCGTCGCCTGGCGCGCCTATTCCATGGTCAGCGCGCCCCATGACGAGTTCCTCGACTTCTTCTCCATCGTGGTGCCGGGGGGCGAGTTCACCAGCGAGCTGAGCCGCCTGGGCGAGGGCGACACCCTGCTGATCGACCGCCAGGCCTTCGGCTACCTGACCCTCGACCGTTTCGTCGGTGGTCGCGACCTGTGGCTGCTGGCCACCGGCACCGGCATTGCGCCGTTCATGTCGATCCTGCAGGACTTCGAGGCTTGGGAGCGCTTCGACAACATCAAGCTGGTCTACTCGGTGCGCGAGGCGAAGGAGCTGGCGTATGTGGACGAGATCGCCGCGCTGGAGCAGCGCGACTACCTGGCGGAGTTCGCGGGCAAGCTGCAGTTCATCCCGGTGGTAACCCGAGAGCCGCATCCGGGTGCATTGAATGCGCGGATCACCACGCTGATCGAGAACGGTGAGCTGGAAAAGGCGGCGGGGCTGGCGCTGTCGCCGGAGCATTCGCGGATCATGCTGTGCGGCAACCCGCAGATGATCGACGAGACGCGCAAGGTGCTCAAGGCGCGTGACCTGCAGTTGAGCCTGAGCAAGCGGCCGGGGCAGGTGGCGGTGGAGAACTACTGGTAAGGCACAACAGCGCCTGTTGGATCGTCGTCACTGGGGCCGCCGAAAAGCGGCCCCAGTCGTTTTGTGCTTCAGGGCTGGCGGTTCTGCGCCTTGAGCAGGTCGCGAATCTCGGTCAGCAGGGTTTCCTCGGCGCTTGGCACTGGCGGTGCGGTCGGTGCCACGGCCTCTTCGCGCTTGAGGCGGTTGATCACCTTCACGCCCATGAAGATGGCGAAGGCGACGATGATGAAGTCGAGGATGGTCTGGATGAACTTGCCATAGGCCATTACCACGGCTGGCACATCGCCTTCGGCGGCCTTGAGCGTGATCGCCAGGTCGCTGAAATCCACTCCGCCGATCAGCATACCGATAGGGGGCATGATCACGTCGCCGACAAAGGACGAGACGATCTTGCCGAACGCCGCGCCGATGATGATACCTACCGCCATGTCGACGACATTTCCCTTGACCGCGAAGGCCTTGAATTCACTGAGCATGCCCATGCTGTATTCCTTTGTTACGAATGGAGAGGTAAACGCAGTGTAAGCCACTAAAACGCTTCATGCGTGACGTTCGCAGCTACAGACTGTGTTTAGCGCGAATAGTTTTGTCGCCTGCCGAGGCCTCCGGGACACGTCCGTGTTCGGCTATCATGGCGGTTTTTCCAGGAGACCCACCCATGGCCAAGGCCAAGCGCTTGTATGGCTGCACAGAGTGCGGCGCGACCTTCCCCAAATGGGCCGGCCAGTGCGGTGACTGCGGGGCCTGGAACACCCTGGTCGAGACCATGATCGAGAGCGGCGGCGCCGCGGCGCCGAGCGGGCGTGCCGGCTGGACCGGGCAGCAGGCGCAGATCAAGACCCTGGCCGAAGTCAGCGTCGAGGAGATCCCGCGCTTCACCACCAGCAGCACCGAGCTCGATCGCGTGCTCGGCGGGGGCCTGGTGGACGGCTCGGTGGTGCTGATCGGCGGTGACCCGGGGATCGGCAAGTCCACCATCCTCCTGCAGACCCTGTGTAACATCGCCACGCAGATGCCGGCGCTGTATGTCACCGGCGAGGAGTCGCAGCAGCAGGTGGCCATGCGCTCCCGGCGCCTGGGCCTGCCCCAGGAGCAGCTCAAGGTCATGACCGAAACCTGCATCGAGACCATCATCGCCACCGCCCGCCAGGAAAAGCCGCGGGTGATGGTCATCGACTCGATCCAGACCATCTTCACCGAGCAGTTGCAGTCGGCTCCGGGCGGTGTCGCCCAGGTGCGCGAGAGCACGGCATTGCTGGTGCGCTACGCCAAGCAGAGCGGCACGGCGATCTTCCTGGTCGGCCATGTCACCAAGGAAGGCTCGTTGGCCGGGCCCCGGGTGCTTGAGCACATGGTCGACACCGTGCTGTATTTCGAGGGTGAGTCCGACGGCCGCCTGCGCCTGCTGCGGGCGGTGAAGAACCGCTTCGGCGCGGTAAACGAACTGGGCGTGTTCGGCATGACCGACCGTGGCCTCAAGGAAGTCTCCAACCCCTCGGCGATCTTCCTCAACCGTACCCAGGAGGAAGTGCCGGGCAGCGTGGTCATGGCCACCTGGGAAGGTACCCGGCCGATGCTGGTGGAGGTCCAGGCGCTGGTCGACGACAGCCACCTGGCCAACCCGCGACGGGTGACCCTGGGGCTGGACCAGAACCGCCTGGCCATGCTGCTGGCGGTGCTGCACCGGCACGGCGGCATCCCCACCCACGACCAGGACGTGTTCCTCAACGTCGTTGGTGGCGTGAAGGTGCTCGAAACCGCCTCGGACCTGGCGTTGCTGGCCGCGGTGATGTCGAGCCTGCGCAACCGCCCGCTCGCCCATGGCCTGCTGGTGTTCGGCGAGATTGGCCTGTCGGGTGAGGTGCGCCCGGTGCCCAGCGGCCAGGAGCGTCTGAAAGAGGCGGCCAAGCATGGCTTCAAGCGCGCCATCGTGCCCAAGGGCAACGCGCCGAAGGAAGCGCCCGTCGGGTTGCAGGTGATTGCCGTGACCCGTCTGGAACAGGCGCTGGATGCACTCTTCGAGTAATGCTGTTTCTTGCAAGTGATTCTCAATAACCAGTAGCATACCGCCACCTTGCGACCACCCCATGGAGAGCGTGTGGCGGAGTTCGACCTCAAGCGGCTGTTCACAAAGCACGCGAAAAACCTTCAGGGCCTGCTCTCGCGCAAGGTGCGCGACCCGCAGCTGGCGGCCGACCTGGTGCAGGACAGCTTCCTGCGCCTGGCCGAGCAGCAACGTCATGAGCCGATCGACAACGCCCAGGCCTACCTGTACCGCACCGCGCACAACCTGATGATCGATCACGTGCGCCAGCAGCAGCGGCGCAAGACCGACACGGTGCCCCACGAAGCCTTCGAGGCGATCGTCGAGGATGGCCCCGGGCTCGAGGAGCAGGCCGTGCGTGAGCAGCACCTGCGTCGCCTGCAGGCGATCCTCGGCGAGCTGCCCGAACGTACCCGGGAAATCTTTCGCCTCAACCGCCTGGAAGGCATGACCCACGCCGAGGTTGCCCGGCACCTGGGGATCTCTGACAGCTCGGTGCAAAAGCATCTGGCCAAGGCCCTGGCCTATGTGATGCAGTGCCTGCAGGAAACCGAATGACCAACGGTTTACTGACAAATGCCGCTTCAGACGTCAGCCCAGACATAACCAGATCACGAGAGAACCGTGTGAGCAGCCAGAACGAGCAAGCCATCCGCGAGCAGGCCGCCGAGTGGGTGGTGCTGCAGCAGGCCGGTCCCCTGGGCCCGGCGCAGCAGCACGCCTTGGACCAGTGGTGCGCCAGCGATCCCCGGCACGCCCAGGCCTATGGTTTCGCCCAGGCCACCTGGGCTGACCTTGGGCAATTGGCAAGCTTGCCCGCCGTCTCGGCCGTTCGCCCCACGACTCCCCTTCAGGGCAGCCCGGTACGGCGACGGCGACCTCGGTTGCGCCGGGCTGTCGCCAGCGCGGCGGCGCTGTTGCTGGCCGTGCTCACTGTGCAGCAAGGGCCGCAGGCATGGCTAGGCTGGCGTGCGGACTACCTCACGGGTATCGGCGAGGTGCGCCGGGTGACCCTGCCCGATGGCAGCCAGGTCGAACTGGACAGCCGTAGCGCCGTCCAGCTTGCCTTCGATGATCGGGAACGCCGCGTACGCCTGCTGTCTGGTGAAGCCATCTTCACCGCCGCACCGGTCACGGCCCAGGACGCACGCCCGTTCGTGGTCGAATACGCCGGGGCTACCAGTCGCGCCCTCGGTACACGCTTCGTGGTTGGCGCGCAGGGTGAGGGGGGCTGGGTCGGCATGTTGGAGCACAGCGTCGCCGTCGAGCTGCAGGCGCCGCCGTTGCAGGGCCCGGCCAGCCAGTTACTGGAGCAGGGCGATAGCTTGCGCTATGACCAGCGCAAAGGGATACGACCCTGGCCGGGTCACGATCTGCGGCGGGCCACGGACTGGCAGCGCGGCGTGCTGGTGTTCGAACGCCAGCCGCTCGCCGAGGTGGTCGCCCGGCTCAATCGCTACCGTGCTGGCCAGCTGGTAGTCGCCAGTGACGCACTGGCCCGGCGTGAGGTCAGCGGCGTATTCCGCCTCGACCAGCTAGGCACCGCCCCGGTGGTGCTCGGTGACGAGCTCAAGGCCCGGCTGATCGAGCTTCCAGGCCTGGCCGTGCTCTACTGAACGCGGCTTCGGCAAAAAACTTTCTATTTTAGTTACTGACTTTTCCTGCGTTGCTCGTCTGATTTTTGAGATTGATTTTCATTACTAGAAAACGCCAACAACGGACGAGCAACCGCAGTGAGCACGCCACGACAACAACCCTTGCGCCCTCTGGGCCGCCTCGCCCTGGCCGGCAGCCTGGTCCTGGGCAGCTGTGCTTTGCCGATGGGGATCGGCATGGCACACGCCGCCGATTCGCCAAGCACCGCCAACCGCAACCTGGTGCGCTTCGATATTCCGGCCCAGTCGCTCGACAGCGCGGTACTGGCCTACGCCGAGCAGTCCGCTGTGCAGGTGTTCTTCGACAGCCGCAAGCTGGCCGGCCTGCGCAGCGAGGGGCTGCGCGGCAGCTACCCGGCTGAAGAGGGCCTGCGCCAACTGCTGCGCGGCACGCCGGTACGCTACCACTTCAGCGCCGCCGGACAGGTCGGCCTGGAGCGTGTCGCCCAGGACGGCGAGGTCCTGGAGCTGGGCGCGACCCATGTCGACTCTCAGCGCGATGGCGATTGGGTGTACCAGACCCCGCGATCGGTCAGTGTGATTACCCGCGAGCAGATCGAGCAGCGCGCCCCTCGTCATGCCGCCGACCTGCTCGAACAGACCGCGGGCGTGTACACCGCGGTCAACCAGCGTGACCCAGGACTGTCGGTGAACATCCGCGGCGTGCAGGACTATGGCCGGGTCAACATGAACATCGACGGCATGCGCCAGAATTTCAACGTCAACGGCCACCAGCAGCGCAACGGCGTGATGTTCATCGACCCCGAGTTCATCCAGGGCGTCGAGATCGACAAGGGCACCTCGGCCGGCATGGGCGGTGCAGGAGTGATCGGCGGCATCGCCAGCTTCAACACCGTCGATGCCCGCGACCTGCTCGGCCAGGGCAAGGAAATCGGTGGTCGTCTGCGCGCCGGCCACGGTATCGGCGAGTTGGGCAACGGCACCTACTTCAATGGCAGTGCGCTGTTCGCCGTCGGCAATGAAGCCGGCGATATCCTGCTTGGCCACAGCGAGCGGCATTTCGGCAACTACCGCAGCGGTACGCAGAACGCCGACAACCTGGGCACGCAGATCCGCGGCAAGCTGGAGAATCGCGAGGCCTGGAAGAGCTGGCTGCATGGCGAAGTGGGGGCGATGGACAGCGTGACCCGCTCCCAGCTGTTCAAGTTCGGCCTCAACTTCGCCGACGACCAGCGCCTGCAGTTCAGCTACATCGAGACCGACACCGACAGCAAGGACGCCTGGACCTACAACGACAGCAACGCCAACCGCTATTACTACCGGGTCACCGGCACCAACGACATCAATGCGAAGAATGCCGCGCTGGACTACAGCTTCACCCCGGACAACGACCTGATCGACTTCAAGGCCAAGCTGTACTACGTGACCACCCGCCAGGACCGCTGGAACGCCGACAACCTGTCCAGCGCCGCCACCGGCAACCGCGTCGAGGCCTACACCGACCGCTTCCAGACCGACACCTGGGGCCTGCAGCTGCAGAACACCTCGCGCTGGCACCTGGGACAGGCCGACACCCTGAGCTTCAACTACGGCACCGAGTTGTTCCAGGACAGCTTCCGCCCCAGCACCGAGCGCATCGCCGCAGTCAACGAGGTGGAATCGCTACCCTACGTGCAGGGCGCCAACCCCAAGGGCAAGCGAGTGATGGCCAGCCTGTTCGGCAAGCTCACCTACGAGCATGACGACTGGCTCACCCTGGATGCCGGGCTGCGCTACGACCGTTATCGCCTGAGCGGCAAGACCGGTGTCACCACCTGGATGTACCCCGAAGGCGTCACCGAGGTCGGCCTTACCCGCCAGCAGACCCACATGATCTTCGACGAGGACACCGAGGAGGGACGCTTCTCGCCGACCTTCGGCATCGCGCTCAAGCCCGGGCCGGACTGGTTGCAGGTCTATACCCGCTGGGGCCGTGGCTGGCGCCCGCCAGCGGTGACCGAAGTGTTCATGAGCGGCCGCCCGCATGCCGGCGGCAGTGCCGAGATGGTCTACCCCAACCCGTTCCTCAAGGCCGAGGAGTCGCACAACTGGGAGCTGGGGCTGAACATCTTCAAGGAGTCGCTGCTGCGCGACGGCGACCGCTTCGGCGCCAAGGTCGCCTACTTCGATACGCGCATCGACAACTTCTCGTTCCTCGACACCAATGTCTCGCTGCCCGGCAGTAGCGTGGCAGGCATCGCCCTGGGCCGTTCGGCCTACCAGAACAACCTGGAGACCACACGCTTTCGCGGCGTGGAATACAGCCTGGACTACGATGCCGGTGCCTACTACGGCCAGCTCAGCTACACCCACATGATCGGCAGCAACGAGTTCTGTTCCAACCAGTTCTACATGGGTGGCGCACAGCGTCTGGTCAGCGCCGGTACCGTCATGCGCCCGGTGCGGGTGGGCAGCCGCATCATCATGCTGCCGGTGCGCGTATCACGCGCCGAGGGCGCCGCAGACACCAACGCTATCGTCAGTTGCGGCGACATCATGGGCAACGCCTCGTACATGCCCGCCGACCGTGGCGCCCTGACCCTGGGCATGCGCCTGCTCGAGCGCACCCTGGATGTGGGCATGCGCGTGCGTTACAGCGAAGGCAACGGCGAGAACCTCAAGAGCCATACCTACAACCAGATCGATCAGGCCCAGTGGCCGCAGTACACGGTCTACGACCTCTACGCCAGCTACTGGATGACCCCCAGCCTGAACCTGGCCCTGTCGCTGGAGAACGCCACCGACGAGGCCTACTTCGTGGCCATGGGCGACGGCAACAACCTGTCGCTGGCCCGCGGCCGCACCTTGAGCGGCATGCTCGAGTACCGCTTCTGAACCAACCGGGTTTGCCCATTCCGGGCGACGCGAAGGCACGGAACGCGCCTTCGTCATCACTGTGCAACAACGAGGAACCGTTATGACCATCTCCGTTAACTATGACGCCGCCTTCGCCAGCTCGACCGTCGACGACTACCTGGCCTTCTGGAGTGCCGGCTTCGTCACCGCCGGCCATGGCTACAGCAACACCGGCGGCTTCAGCAACGGCACCTTCGATGGCGACCAGTACGCCACCCACGGTCGCAACAACTCGGACTACGCCTTCATTGCCGACAGCGACAGCGCCAACGGTCTGCACTATGTGTTCGACCCGTCCAAGGCCCCGGGCGACAACCTCAACCACTACCTGTGGGGCTCGCTGGACAACGTCTCCCTGGGTGAAGTGCTCGGTGGCGGCAGCGGCAGCGACTTCAGCCTGGGCAACTACGTGGTCAGCTTCAACGGCCTGGACCTGGATGCCGCGCAGGGTGCCGGGCGTGCCGGCAACGAAGTGCAGGGCGTGATCTACGGCCTGATGCAGGGCAACACCTCGGCCCTGGAAGGCGTGCTGGACAACCTGCTGGCCGGTTATGGCGTCTCCACCAACAGCACCTTCGCCGAGATCGGTGCGGCCCTGGCCGCCGGCCCGGCTCACGCCGCTGCTGCCGAAGCGGTCGGCGTGCAGGCGCTGCCCGAGGACCTGGCCCTGGCGGCCTGAGCGCAGGCATGAAAAAGCGAATGGAAGGTCACCCTGCCATTCGCTGATCTGATGCACTTACCCCGCAGCCCGTGTCTTTGCCGGGCCCAGGCTGCGGCGGTGCGAATTCTGTGGCGACGACAGGGCGAATGCAATCACCGGTCGGCGCCTTCTACGAGGTTTCCAACAAATGCGAACCGCTCCCGCCGCGGCCAACGAAGTGCTGCGGGCGCTCAGGGCCTGCCGTGCCGGGCTTGGCAACGTTGCGCTGTTCACTGCGGTGATCAACGTGCTGATGCTGGCCCCGGCGCTGTACATGCTGCAGGTCTACGACCGGGTCCTGTCGTCGCGCAACGAGATGACCCTGCTGATGCTCAGCCTCATGGTGCTCGGGGTGTTCGCCTTCATGGGCCTGCTGGAGTGGCTGCGCAGCCAGGTGGTGATCCGCCTGGGCACGCGCATGGACATGGACCTCAACCCACGGGTGTTCGAGGCCGCCTACGAGGCCAGCCTGGCCGGGCACAAGGGTGCCGCAGGGCAGATGCTCGCCGACCTGACCGCGCTGCGCCAGTTCGCCACCGGTCAGGCCCTGTTCGCGTTCTTCGACGCGCCGTGGTTCCCGGTGTACCTGCTGGTGATGTTCATGTTCAGCCCATGGCTCGGCCTGATGGCGCTGCTGGGAGCGGTGCTGCTGACGCTGCTGGCCTGGGTCAACGAGCGCCTGACCCAGGCGCCGTTCGCCGAGGCCGGGCAGCTGTCGCAGCAGGCCGGCCTGGAAGCCAGCGCCAACCTGCGCAACGCCGAGGTGATCGAGGCCATGGGCATGCTGGCGCCGGTGCGTCAGCGCTGGGCGCGCCTGCACCATGGCTTCCTGGCTCGGCAGAACCTGGGCAGCGAGCGTACCGCGGCGGTCACCGCGCTGACCAAGACCGTGCGCCTGGCGCTGCAGTCGCTGGTGCTCGGCCTGGGCGCCTGGCTGGCCATCGAGCAACTGATCACGCCGGGGATGATGATCGCCGGCTCCATCCTCATGGCCCGGGTGCTGGCACCGATCGACCAGTTGATCGGCGCCTGGCGCCAATGGAGTGGTGCGCGCCTGGCCTATCAGCGCCTGAGCGAGCTGCTGCTGGCCCAGCCGCCGCGTCCGGCGGGCATGCCGCTGCCGGCACCGCTCGGCAAGCTGACGCTTGAGCAGGTGGCGGCGACGCAGCCGGGCAGCAGCCGTCTGTGCCTGAACAACCTGGGCTTCGAGCTGCCGGCGGGCGAGTCACTGGGGATCATCGGCCCGTCCGGCTCGGGCAAGTCGACCCTGGCGCGGCTGCTGGTCGGCGCCGTTGCCCCGGCGAGCGGCAAGGTCCGCCTGGATGGCGCGGACCTGAGGGTCTGGGACCGTGGCGCACTGGGTCAGCATATCGGCTACCTGCCCCAGGACGTGCAGCTGTTCGCCGGCAGCATCGCCGACAACATCGCCCGGCTTGGCGCGGTGGATGCCCAGCAGGTGGTGGCCGCGGCGCAGCTGGCGGGGGTGCACGACATGATCCTCAAGCTGCCGGGCGGCTATGACACGCTGCTGGGCGAGGGCGGGCTGGGCCTGTCCGGCGGCCAGCGCCAGCGCATCGGCCTGGCGCGGGCGCTGTATGGGCTGCCGGCGCTGATCGTGCTCGACGAGCCCAATTCCAATCTCGATGAAGCCGGGGAGCAGGCGCTGGTCGAGGCCATTGCCAGGCTGCGCGAGCACAAGCGCACGTTGATCCTGATTACCCACAAGTCCTCGCTGCTGGCCGGCCTGGACAACTTGCTGATGCTCAAGGGCGGCCAGTTGCAGGCCTTCGGCCCCACCGCCCGGGTGCTGCAGGACGCACAACGGTCCGCCCGGCCGGCTCCCTCACCCGTCGCGCCACCCACCACACGCAATCCCATCGGCCTGAGCGTCACCTTCGGCCAGCCAAGAGCCTGACTTCATGAGCGTACACGCCCTCTCCACGCAAAAGACCGAGGCGAGCCTGCTCAGCCTCGACGAACACCGCCCGGGCCGGGTCGGCCGCTGGCTGGTGCTGGCAGGTTTTGGTGGCTTCCTCCTGTGGGCCGCGTTGGCGCCGCTGGACAAGGGTGTGCCGGTCAGCGGCAGCGTGATGGTCGCCGGTAGCCGACAGGCCGTGCAGCACCCCACGGGCGGGGTGATCGAGCAGTTGCTGGTGCGTGACGGCGACACGGTGAGCGCCGGCCAGGTCGTGCTGCGCATGGACCCGACCCTGGCTCAGGCCCAGGTCGGCTCTCTACGGGTGCAGTATGTCAACGCCCGCGCCGCCGAAGCGCGCCTGCTGGCCGAGCGCGATGGCAGGGCTTCGATCGAGTTCCCGCAGGGGCTGCGTGACCAGGCCGGCAGCGCCTGGGTGGCCACGGTGCTGGAGAGCCAGCGGCAACTGCGCAGCAGCCGCGCCCAGGCGCTGGAGATGGAACTCGGCGGCCTGCGCGAGAGCATCGCTGGCGCCGAAGCCTCGCTGCAGGGCCTGCAAGGCTCGCTGACCAGCAAACAGGCCCAGCGTGACGCGCTGGACGAGCAACTGCGCGGCCTGCGCGAACTGGCTCGGGATGGCTACATCGCCCGCAATCGCCTGCTCGACAGCGAGCGGCTGCTGGCCCAGGTCAACGGCTCGATCGCCGAGGACTTCGGCAGTATCGGTCGCACCCGGCGCCAGGTGCTGGAACTCAAGCTGCGCATCGGCCAGCGCCAGCAGGAGTATCAGAACGAGGTGCGCCAGCAGCTCGCCGAGCTGCAGGCCAGCGCCGAGGACCTGGACAACCGCCTGCGCAGCGCCGAATTCGAGCTGGCCCATACCCAGGTGCGGGCGCCCGTGGCCGGCACGGTGGTCGGCCTCAGCGTGTTCACCAACGGCGGGGTCATCGCCAGGGGCCAGCAACTGATGGAGATCGTGCCGCGCGATGCGCCGTTGCTGGTCGACGCCCGTGCCTCGGTGGACATGGTCGACCGCCTGCGCCCAGGGCTGCCGGTGGAATTGATGTTCGTCGCCTTCAACCAGAGCACCACGCCGCGAGTGGATGGCGAGGTGACGTTGGTCTCGGCCGACCGCCTGCTCGACGAAAAGACCCAGCAGCCCTACTACCAGGTGCGCATCAAGGTCAGCGAGCTGGGCCTCGGCCAACTGGCCGGCCTGGATATCCGTCCGGGCATGCCGGTGGAGGCCTTCGTGCGGACCGGCGAACGCTCGATGCTCAACTACCTGTTCAAGCCACTGGCCGACCGGGTGCATGTCGCCCTGGCCGAGGAATAAAAGGATGTCAGTGTTTTTGCGTGCCGCCTGCCCGCTGCTGTTGTTTACGAGTCTGTCGGCGCAGGCCCTGGACCTGGGCGACGCCTATGCCCTGGCCCTGCGCAACGATCCCACCTGGCAGGGCTCCATCGCCGAGCGCGAGGCGGGGCTCGAGAACCTGGCGATCGGTCGTGCCGGCCTGCTGCCCAGGCTGTCGTACCGCTACAACCGCGCCCGCAACGATTCCGAGGTGACCCAGCGCAGCCAGTTCGGCGACGTGACCACCCAGCGCGACTACCGCAGCTACAGTTCGACCCTGACCCTCGAGCAGCCGCTGTTCGACTATGGTGCCTGGAGCGACTACCGCCGTGGCGTGGCCCAGGCCGCCCTGGCCGACGAGCGCTATCGCGGCCGTGGCCAGGA
Source organism: Mitsuaria sp. RG (assembly GCF_028369275.1). Taxonomy (NCBI): domain Bacteria; kingdom Pseudomonadati; phylum Pseudomonadota; class Betaproteobacteria; order Burkholderiales; family Sphaerotilaceae; genus Roseateles; species Mitsuaria sp. RG. The sequence goes on along the minus strand of NZ_JAQMYQ010000021.1, from coordinate 70,579 downwards.
GCTGATGGTGCGTTTGTTCGGCGCCTACAGCGAAGCGTTGTTCGCCAACGAACAGATCGCCCTGGCCCAGGCCCAGCGACGCACCTACGCCGAGCAGTTGACCCTCAATGAGCGCCTGCTCAAGGGCGGCGAGGGCACCCGTACCGATGTGCTGGAAACCCGCGCCCGCTACGAGCTGGCCCAGGCCCAGGAGATCGAGGCCGGCGACAATCTCGATGCGGCGTTGCGCGTCTTGCAGGCGATCATCGGCGAGCCGGTGGCAGTCGAGGACCTGGCGCCGATGGCCGGCGATTTTCGCGTCCAGCCGCTCACCCCCACACGTTTCGAACCCTGGCGCGACCTGGCCGTCGCCCACAACGCCGAACTGGCCAGCCAGCGCCACGGGCTCGAGGTCGCCGAGCAGAACATCGAGCGGCAGCGGGCCGGGCACCTGCCTTCGTTGAGTGCCTATGCCAGCAAGGGCATTTCCAGTTCCAGCTCCGAGAGCAGCTACAACCAGCGTTACGACACCGACAGCATTGGCGTGCAGTTGAGCGTGCCGCTGTTTGCCGGAGGCGGTGTGCAGGCGTCGGTGCGTCAGGCCCGGGCCCAGCGCGATGCCGCGGGTTTCGAGCTGGATGCGCAGCTGCGCGACACGCTCAACCAGCTGCGCCGGCAGTTCAACCTGTGCGCCAGCGGCACGGCGAAGATCCGTGCCTACGACCTGGCGGTGAAGGCCGCCTCGGCCCTGGTGCAGGCCACGCGCAAGAGTGTGCGGGGAGGGGAGAGGGTCAACCTGGATGTGCTGGACGCCGAGCAGCAGCTGTTCGGTGCCAGGCGCGACCTGGCGCAGGCACGGCATGAGTACCTGCGGGCGTGGTTGCAGTTGCGCTATCTGGCGGGGGTGCTGGAGGCGGGGGATCTGAATGTGTTGAACCGGTACTTCGTGGCGCACGGCTAGAGCGACTCAGCGGATCGAACGTGGGAGCGGGCTTGCCCCGCGATGGCGTCCTGTCATGAAGTGATGTTGTACCGACAGACCGGATCGCGGGGCAAGCCCGCTCCCACAGTGCCCGCATCCCACAGTGCCTGCTTGCGCACATGCTCGAGACGAAAAAAAGAGCCGACGATGCGCGTCGGCTCCCCCTCGATGACCGTCCTGGTCAGCGATCAGTGTTCGGCAACTGCCTTGCGCCTGGGCGCCTCGTTGCCGTGCTCGTCGAGTTCCAGCACCGGAACCTCGTTACCGTCGGCGTCGAACAGCTTGCCATCCTTGAAGTAATCGCCATCGCGCAGGGCCGAGATGTCCGAGTACTGGATGGTGCGCTCGTAGGCCGCGGCGAACACCGACTGGTTTTCCGAGTTGCCGGTGGTGAAGTGGTTGAAGATCAGGTTCAGCAGGATGGCCATGATCGCCGCCGAGCTGATGCCGGAGTGGAAGATGGTTTCGAACCAGCTCGGGAAGTTGTGGTAGAAGGTCGGCGCCGCGATCGGGATCATGCCGAAGCCCAGCGAGGCGGCGACGATGATCAGGTTGACGTTGTTCTTGTAGTTGACCTTGGACAGGGTACGGATGCCGCTGGCCGCCACGGTGCCGAACAGCACGATGCCCGCGCCGCCGAGGACCGGGGTTGGTACCGCGGCGATGACCCGGCCCATGATCGGCAGCAAGCCCAGCACCACCAGGATCACCCCGCCGGTGGCCACCACGTAGCGGCTCTTGACCCCGGTCACGGCCACCAGGCCGACGTTCTGGGCGAAGGCGCTCTGGGTGAACGAGCCGAAGATCGGCGCCAGGATGCTCGACGCCATGTCGGCGCGCAGGCCATTGCCCAGGCGCTTGGAGTCGACCTTGGTGTCGATGATCTCACCGACTGCGAGGATGTCCGCCGAGGTTTCCACCAGGGTCACCATGATCACGATGCACATCGACAGGATCGCGGCGATATGGAAGGTCGGCATGCCGAAGTGGAACGGCGTGGGGAAGGCGAAGATCGGGCCTTCGGTGACCTTGCTGAAGTCGGTCATGCCCAGCGCCCAGGCAATCAGGGTGCCGGCGACCATGGCCAGGAGGATCGACAGGCGCGAGATGCTCGCGCTGCCCAGCTTGCTCAGCAGCAGGACGATGGCGAAGGTCAGCCCGGCCAGACCGATGTTGGCCACGCTGCCGAACTCCGGCGAGGCGCTGTTGCCGCCCATCACCCAGCGTGCGGCCACGGGCATCAGGGTCAGGCCGATGGTGGTGATGACGATGCCGGTGACCAGCGGCGGGAAGAACTTGGTGATGCGCGAGAACACCGGGGTGATCAGGAATCCGATGAGCGAAGCCGCCATCACCGCGCCCAGCACCGAAGGCAAGCCGCCACCGCTCTGACTGCCGAGGATCGCGCCCATGGTCGCCACGCCGGCGAACGATACGCCCTGCACCAGTGGCAGCTGGCAACCGAAGAACGGCAGGCCGAGGGTCTGCAGCAGGGTGGCCAGGCCTCCCGCGAACAGCGAGGCGGCGATCAGCAGGCCGATTTCCGCCGGGGCCAGGCCGGCGGCCTGGCCGAGGATCAGGGGTACGGCGACGATCCCTCCATACATGGTCAGGACATGCTGCAGCCCGTAGGCCAGGTTGGCGCCAAGGCCGAGATTTTCGTCCTCGGGGCGCGGGGCGGGAGACGTGCTGGGGGACGTGGTCATTGGAGCAGGCTCTCTGTTTATTGTTGTGTCGCTACTGTAGACAACTACCACAAAAAATTGCCACAAAAATTGTATACAAAGTTTTGATCGTAGCGACGGAACGGGTGCGTCCAGGGTGCGTGAAACCTGGATGCAGGTTGCGTTCCAACATGCAGGAGGCTGTTCCAGAGGGGTGTGTACAAACAGGCTGGCGGGTGTAGGAAAGCTGTCTGGCTGGACAGGAAAGCCGTCACAGCCAGATAGATAGCAGGCTAAGAGATATCAATCTTCGATGAGTTCGCGCAGCTCGCGCATCATTTCGGTGCTGTCACCCACGTTCAGCTCCACCAGACGGTGCAGATGGGTCATCGAATCGATATCGATGTGCAGGCAGATGAAACCCAGACGGCTCGGCTCCTCGTGGCGCAGTTCGACCTGCATCAGCACCTGGGTCTTCTTGTCGTTGAGGTGGATGATCGCTTCGAAGTCCTGGGTGAGGTCGGCATTCCAGGGATCGGGGCGCTCGATCAGCAATCCCTTGAGCGACAGGTCGAGCAGTTTCACCGGCCAGCGCCGCTCGCCCTGGCGCAGTTCAGTGGGGGCATCGAAGGCGATGCGTTGAAAGCGGCGGCGTTCGTCGTGGTCGCTCATGGGAAAAGCCCTCGGGGGTTCAACCTGACTATAGTGGGTTATGTTGCCGTATCAGGTACCGCAATCTGGCCGCAGAGGCTCTAGACCAAAGCAAGTGTGGCAATGCGCTTTGACTGGCCCTAGACTCGATGGGCGGTCTTTCCAATCCACCAGCTGGAAGTAAACCATGAACAACAATAATAGCCTGCTACGCCACATTCCGTGGCTGGCGCTGGCAGTCATAGGGGCCTGCGCGCTGGGTGTGGTTGCCCTGCGTCGCGGTGAGGCGATCAATGCCTTGTGGATCGTGGTCGCGGCAGTGGCCCTCTACCTGGTCGCCTACCGTTACTACAGCCTGTTCATCGCCACCAAGGTGATGCAGCTCGACCCCCGCCGGGCCACGCCCGCGGTACTCAACAACGATGGCCTGGACTACGTCCCGACCAACAAGCACATTCTCTTCGGCCACCACTTCGCCGCCATTGCCGGCGCCGGCCCGCTCGTGGGCCCGGTGCTCGCCGCGCAGATGGGCTACCTGCCCGGCACGCTGTGGCTGATCGCCGGCGTGGTGCTGGCCGGCGCGGTGCAGGACTTCATGGTCCTGTTCCTCTCCACCCGCCGCAACGGCCGCTCGCTGGGCGACATGGTGCGCGAGGAAATGGGCCGCATCCCCGGCACCATCGCCCTGTTCGGCTGCTTCCTGATCATGATCATCATCCTCGCGGTGCTGGCGCTGATCGTGGTCAAGGCCCTGGCCGAGAGCCCGTGGGGCATGTTCACTGTGATGGCGACCATCCCGATCGCGATGTTCATGGGCATCTACATGCGCTACATCCGCCCGGGCCGCATCGGCGAGATCTCGGTCATCGGCGTGGTCCTGCTGCTGCTGTCGATCTGGCTGGGGGGCCAGATCGCCGCGGATCCGGTGTGGGGCCCGGCGTTCACCTTCACCGGCGTGCAGATCACCTGGATGCTGGTCGGCTACGGCTTCGTCGCCGCCGTGCTGCCGGTGTGGCTGGTGCTGGCGCCGCGTGACTACCTGTCGACCTTCCTCAAGATCGGCACCATCGTCGGCCTGGCCATCGGCATCCTGATCATCGCGCCCGAACTGAAGATGCCGGCGCTGACCCAGTTCACCGACGGCACGGGCCCGGTGTGGAAGGGCACCCTGTTCCCGTTCCTGTTCATCACCATCGCCTGCGGCGCGGTGTCCGGCTTCCACGCGCTGATCTCCTCGGGGACCACGCCCAAGCTGCTGGACAACGAAACCAACGCCCGCTACATCGGCTACGGCGGCATGCTCATGGAGTCGTTCGTCGCCATCATGGCCATGGTCGCCGCCTCGGTGATCGAGCCGGGCGTGTACTTCGCCATGAACAGCCCGGCCGCAGTGGTCGGTGCCGACGTCGTCTCGGTGGCGCAGACCGTGAGCAGCTGGGGCTTCATGATCACCCCCGAGCAGCTCGAGGCCACCGCCCGCGACATCGGCGAGCACACCATCCTGGCCCGTGCCGGCGGTGCGCCAACCCTGGCGGTCGGTATCGCGCAGATCCTCCACCAGGTGCTGCCGGGTGAGAACACCATGGCGTTCTGGTACCACTTCGCCATTCTGTTCGAAGCACTGTTCATCCTCACCGCGGTGGACGCCGGTACCCGTGCCGGACGCTTCATGTTGCAGGACCTGCTGGGCAGCTTCGTGCCGGCGCTGAAACGCACCGAGTCGTGGACCGCCAACCTGATCGGCACCGCCGGTTGCGTGGCGCTGTGGGGCTACCTGCTGTACCAGGGCGTGATCGATCCGCTGGGTGGCATCAACACCCTGTGGCCGCTGTTCGGCATCTCCAACCAGATGCTCGCCGGCATCGCCCTGATGCTGGGCACCGTGGTGCTGATCAAGATGAAGCGCCAGCGCTACGTTTGGGTCACCCTGCTGCCGGCCGTGTGGCTGCTGATCTGCACCACCACCGCGGGTCTTATCAAGCTGTTCGACCCGAACCCGGCGGTCGGCTTCCTGGCCCTGGCCAAGAAGTACAGCACCGCGCTGGACGCCGGCCAGGTGCTGGCCCCGGCCAAGGACATCGGCCAGATGCAGCACGTGATCTTCAACGCCTACACCAACGCCGGCCTGACCGTGCTGTTCCTGGTGGTGGTATTCAGCGTGCTGTTCTTTGCCGTCAAGGTCGGCCTCGCCGCCCTGGGTCGCAAGGAGCGCAGCGACAAGGAAACCCCGTTCCAGGCCCTGCCTGACGCTTGAGAGGACCGCCGCGATGTTCAACGACCTGGGTCGACTGGGTAAGTACCTGGGGCAGGCCGCCCGCCTGATGGTCGGCATGCCCGACTACGACAACTATGTCGAGCACATGCAGAAGAAGCACCCGGACAAGCCGGTAATGAGCTACGAGGCGTTCTTCCGCGAGCGCCAGGAAGCGCGCTATGGTGGCAAGTCCGGGCCCAAGTGCTGTTGAACCTGATGCCGGCGCGGTCCTTGTAGGAGCGGCCTTGTGCCGCGAAAGGGCCGCGCAGCGGCCCCGGCAATATCTGCTGCGAACCTGAAAATCTGGGGCCGCTTTGCGGCCCTGTCGCGACACAAGGCCGCTCCTGCAAGGGATCGCGGCCTTTCTTTTTTTTCCGCACAGGAGATTTCCGCGTGCAAACGCCGATTCCCGTTACCGTGCTGACCGGCTTCCTTGGCGCCGGCAAGACCACATTGCTCAAGCACATGCTCAAGGCCGAGCATGGCCTGAAGCTCGCCGTGATCGAGAACGAATTCAGCGAGGCCGGCATCGACAGCCAGCTGCTGGGCGATGAACCGGTGCAGGTCATGACCCTGGCCAACGGCTGCGTGTGCTGCAGCATCCATGGCGACCTGACCCGGGCCCTGTACCTGCTGCTCGAACGGCTGGATGCCGGTGAAATCGCCTTCGATCGCCTGGTCATCGAATGCACCGGCCTTGCCGACCCGGCACCGGTGGCGCAGACCTTCTTCATCGATGAAGAGCTGCGCGAGCGCTATATCCTCGACGGCATCATCACCCTGGTCGACACTGCCCACGCCGAGCTGCACCTGACCCAGGCCATCGCCCAGGCCCAGGTCGGCTTCGCTGACCGCCTGCTGCTCAGCAAGACCGACCTGGTCGAGCCGCAGGTGGTCGAAGCCCTGCGCGAGCGCCTGGCGCGCATCAATGGCCGGGCGGCGATCCGTGTGGTCGAGCACGGCCGCATCGACCTGGCCGAGCTACTCGATGTGCGCGGCTTCAACCTCAACCCGGATCTGGGCATCAGCCCAAAGCCCACCTTGCGCCCGGTGCTCAAGCCGGCCACGCCTGACCGTATCTCGACGCTGGTGCTGCGCACTGAAACGCCGTTGGACATCGATCGGCTCAGCGACTTCATGAACGAGCTGCTGGAAGAGCACGGCAAGCAATTGCTGCGCTACAAGGGGGTACTGAACATTGCCGGCGAGGACCGCCGCCTGGTGTTCCAGGGGGTGTTGAAGCTGTACGGGTTCGACTGGGACGCCGAGTGGAAGGAAGGCGAGAAGCGGGAAAGCGTGATGGTGTTCATCGCCGATGAGTTGCCGGAGGAGAATATTCGGGCAGGGTTTGAGGCGTTGTATCACGCATGAGTGGGACGTAGCTGACTGGTTGATGCCGCCGAATGGCGGCATTTTTTTGCCTCGTTCAATTCGTTGGCCATACGCTATGGCCCCCTTGAAAGAGGTACCTTTTTTGGTACACTTGGTCGAGTCACATCCACAGCTTCGGGTGTTTTTCTTTCGCAGTGACCTCGGTAATGAGCCAGTGCGGGAGTGGTTGAAAGCGTTGCCGCGCAACCAGCACAGGTTGATCGGAAACAAGATCAAGTCTGTTCAATTCGGTTGGCCGCTTGGCATGCCTCTGGTTCGGAAGATGGAAAGCGGACTCTGGGAGATCCGTATCGACCTGGGGGATAGCGTGGGACGGGTGATGTTCACGATCACCGATGGGGTGATGGTCTTGCTCCATGGATTCATCAAGAAAAGTCAAAAGACGCCCTCGATCGACCTCGCATTGGCCAGGCAGCGCAGGGCAAGCTTGCGGAGGCAAACGATATGAACCCGCACATCGGTTCGGATTTCGATGATTTTCTTGCCGAAGAAGGCATTCTGGAGGAGGTCACGGCCACAGCGCTCAAACGGGTGATTGCCTGGCAGCTGACTGAGGCGATGAAGCAGCAGAAGGTCAGCAAGAAGGCGCTTGCCGAGCGCATGCACACCAGCCGTACGGCGGTCGATCGAGCGCTTGATCAGACGGATGCCGGCATGACGCTGGCAACGCTGGCCAGTGCGGCGAGGGCGTTGGGGCAGCGCGTGGAAATACGTCTCGTGCCGGATGTCGCAACAACTCGCTGAGAAGTAGCACAAAAAAGCCCGGCACATGGCCGGGCTTTTTCACATCAGGCGTCTGCCAATCAGTTGCCGTACACCGGCAGCTTCTTGCAGATGGCCTTGACCTTCTCACGCACGGCGTCGATCACCGCTTCGTTGTTCAGGTCGGCCAGGATGTCGCAGATCCAGCCAGCCAGTTCGCGGCACTCGGCTTCCTTGAAGCCACGGGTGGTGACGGCTGGGGTGCCGAAACGCAGGCCCGAGGTGACGAAAGGCGAACGTGGGTCGTTCGGGACCGAGTTCTTGTTGACGGTGATGAAGGCCTTGCCCAGGGCGGCGTCGGCGTCCTTACCGGAGATTTCCTGCTTGATCAGCGACAGCAGGAACAGGTGGTTCTGGGTGCCGCCGGAAACGACGTCGAAACCACGCTCGATGAACACTTCGGCCATGGCCTGGGCGTTCTTCACCACTTGCTGCTGGTAGGCCTTGAACTCAGGCTGCAGCGCTTCCTTGAAGCAGATCGCCTTGGCGGCGATGACGTGCTCCAGCGGGCCGCCCTGGGCGCCCGGGAAGACCGCGGAATTCAGCTTCTTCTCGATGTCGGCGTTGGCACGGGCCAGGATCAGGCCGCCACGCGGACCGCGCAGGGTCTTGTGGGTGGTGGTGGTGACCACGTCGGCGAACGGAACCGGGTTCGGGTACACGCCAGCGGCAACCAGGCCAGCCACGTGGGCCATGTCGACGAACAGGTAGGCACCGACCTTGTCGGCGATTTCGCGGAAGCGTGGGAAGTCCAGGACTTGCGAGTAGGCGGAGAAGCCAGCGACGATCATCTTCGGCTTGTGCTCCAGGGCCAGTGCTTCGACTTCGTCGTAGTTGATCAGGCCGTTGGCGTCGATGCCGTACTGGATGGCGTTGTACAGCTTGCCCGAGGAGGAAACGCTGGCGCCGTGGGTCAGGTGACCGCCGTGGGCCAGGCTCATGCCGAGGATGGTATCACCGGCCGACAGCAGGGCCAGGTAGACAGCGGCGTTGGCCTGGGAACCGGCGTGCGGCTGGACGTTGGCGTAGTCGGCGCCGAACAGTTCCTTGGCGCGGTCGATGGCCAGTTGCTCGACGACGTCGACGTACTCGCAACCACCGTAGTAACGCTTGCCTGGGTAGCCTTCGGCGTACTTGTTGGTCAGAACCGAACCCTGGGCCTCCATGACCGCCGGGCTGGTGTAGTTTTCCGAAGCGATCAGCTCGATATGCTCTTCCTGGCGCAGGGCTTCTTGCTGCATGGCTTCGAAGAGCTCGGCGTCGTACTTGGCAATGGTCAAATCACGGCTGAACATGGCGGTCCTCAAGGATCGGGCAGAATTGGGGGTGCATTCTAACCGATTGATTCGCCGCTGGCATATGAAGTGGCATCAAGTCGCGGACCAATGGCCCTCATGTTGCAACCCGCGCCGTTTCTGGGCTGGAGTTGACTTTTGGGTCCGCTTTTCCGACGCTGCGCCGTGCCCTTGTAGGAGCGGCCTTGTGCCGCGAAAGGGCTGCGTAGCAGCCCCAGGATTTCAGCGTTGATGCAAGGTTGGCGGGGACCGCCTTGCGGTCCTTTCGCGGCACAAGGCCGCTCCTACAGGGCCGTGTGGTTTTGCGATTACTGGAACATGAACAACGTCTCGTTGCTGAACTGCGCCTCGAACTGGTTGGCCGGCATCGGCCGGCCGAACAGGTAGCCCTGCACCTCGTCGCAGCCGTGCTCACGCAGGAACTCCAGCTGCTCGTGGGTTTCCACGCCCTCGGCGATCACCGCCAGGTTGAGGCTGTGGGCCATGGCGATGATTGCCCGGGCGATCTGCGCGTCCTGCTCGCCCTCGGGCAGGCCGTCGACGAAGGTGCGGTCGATCTTGAGCACGTCGATGGGGAACTGCTTGAGGTAGTTGAGCGACGAGTAGCCGGTGCCGAAGTCATCGACCGCGATGCTCAGGCCGAGGTTCTTCAGGCTGTCGAGGATCTGCATGGCCTCGTTGACCTCGCGCATCAGGATGCTCTCGGTCAGCTCCAGCTCCAGGCAGGCCGGGGGCAGCCCGGTTTCCTCGAGGATGGTGGCGATGCGCGTGCCCAGCTGGCCGTCGGAGAACTGCCGGGCGGAAATGTTCACCGACACCTTCGGCACCCGCACCTTCTCCTTGTGCCAGGCCTTGAGCTGGCGGCACGCCTCGCGCAGCACCCAGTCGCCGACGTCGACCACCAGGCCCAGCTCTTCGATCACCGGGATGAAGTCGCCCGGCGGCACCAGGCCGCGGGTTGGGTGGCGCCAGCGCAGCAGCGCCTCGGCGCCGGTCAGGCGCTTGCCGTCGCCGCTGAACTGCGGCTGGTAGTAGAGGATGAACTCGTTCTGCTCCAGGGCATGGCGCAGGTCGCTTTCCAACTCCAGGCGCTCAAGGGCGCTGGCGTTCATGTCCGTCTGGTAGAACTGGAAGTTGTTCTTGCCGCGTTCCTTGGCGTGGTACATCGCCGTGTCGGCGTTCTTCATCAGCTGGCTGAGCTCGCTGCCGTCCTGCGGGCTCAGGGCGATGCCGATACTGGCGGTGACGAAGAACTCGCGGTTTTCCAGGACGAACGGCGTGACCAGCCCCTCGAGGATGTTCTCGGCGACATGGATGGCCCGGTTGAGCGCCTGCTCGCGGCTGGCCTTGGGCTGCAGCAGCAGGGTGAACTCGTCGCCGCCCATGCGCGCCACGGTGTCGTCGTCGTCGACGCAGGCCAGCAGGCGCTCGGCCATGTCCTTGAGCATGCGGTCGCCCGCGGCATGGCCGAGGGAGTCGTTGATCGGCTTGAATCGGTCGAGGTCGAGGAACATCAGCACCACCCAGGCCTTCTGCCGTTCGGCCTGTTGCAGGGCGGTGTACAGGCGGTCCTGGAACAGTGTGCGGTTGGGCAGGTGGGTCAGGGCATCGTAGTAGGCCAGGCGATGGATGCGCTGTTCACTGGCCTTGCGCTCGCTGATATCGGTGAAGAAGCACACGTAGCTGGCCAGGTCGCCCTCGTCGTCGAGCACTGCGGTGATGCCCACCCACGCCGGGTAGTGCTCACCGTTGCGGCGCTTGAGCCAGACCTCGCCTTCCCAGGTGCCGCGCTGGCTCAGTTGCTTGAGCACGTAGCCCAGCTGGGCGCTCTGCTGCTGTTCGACGGTGAGCATGCCGGGCAGCTGGTCGAGTACCTCGGCCACGGCATAGCCGCTGACCCGGCTGAAGGCCTCGTTGGCCTGGACGATATAGCCGGCCGGGTCGGTGATGAGGATCGCCGAGGTGGAGTGTTCGAACACTGTCGCGGCCATGCGCAGGTCTTTCTCGGCCCGGCGCTGCTGGCTGATATCGCGGCCCACGCCAAGCACGCCCTCGAAACGCTCGTGTTCGTCCCACACCAGCACCAGGCGCAATTCGATGGGGATCTTGCGGCCATCGGCGCGCAGGCAGTCGAACAGGAACAGCTGGGTGGGCAGGGTGCTGCGCAACTGGGCCAGTTGCTCACTGTCGCCCAGCACCTTGCTGACCCGCTCCAGCAGGTTGTAGACGCCGCTGAGCTGGGCGGGGTTGGCGACGATCGACTGCCAGCCGTTGGCGAAGATCCAGTCGGCCTGATAGCCCAGCACCGCCTGCACCGAGGGGCTGACGTAGTTCAGCTGCAGCTGGCTGTCGGTGGAGAAGATCACGTCGCTGATGCTCTCGGCGAGCATGCGGTAGCGCTGTTCGCTGTCGCGCAGGGACTCGCTGGCCTCGATCTGCACGGTGACATCCTTGCCCACGCCGATGATGCGGGTGACCAGGCCCTCGCTGTCGCGGGTCAGCACTTGTTCGCGGATGTCGTAGCAGCGCCAGCCGCCGTCACGGTGGCGGAAGCGCAGCTGGCAGTGCAGCGACTCGCCGTAGCTGGTATCGCGCTGCTGCTGGCGCAGGGCGCGGTAGTGCTCGGCGTCGCCGGGGTGCAGGAGCATCTCCCAGAAACGGTCGCCCATCTGTGCCAGCTCCACGCGGTCGTAGCCCAGGGTCTGGCCGAGGTGGCGGTTGCTGAAGATCATCCGCTGGCTGTTGACGTCCTGCACGTAGAGCTGGTCGGGCACGGTGCGCACCACATCCGACCAGAAGCCTTCGCGCTCCAGCAGCGACAGCTCCACCTGCTTGCGGCTGGTGATGTCGCTGATGCTCAGGATCACCGCCTGGTAGTCGCGACGCTGCTGGGGCAGGCGGGCCATCAGCCACAGGTGCAGCTCGCCGCCCAGCGGGGCGGGCAGGCGCACTTCCAGCTCAAGCTGCTGGCGCTCTTCAATCAGCGCGTCGAGCAACTGCATGCCGACACTGTCGCGGCTGTCGCCGCTGCCTTCGATCAGGCGCTGCCAGGCGCCTTCGTGGCAGTCGACGTTGAGCAACTGGCGCGCCACCTGGTTGATCTCGGTGATCTTCAGTTCCGCCAGCAGTGTGCGTCGCAGCCTGGTGTCCAGCGCCAGGCTCTGCTTGAGCGCGGCGCGGTTGCGCAGGTGATAGCGGTCGAGCTGGCCGGGCAGGCTGGAGAGGTCGAGCACGCACAGGGCCACGCCGGTGCCCTCGAAGATTTCCTGGTAGCGTCGGCGATCTTCCTGCAGGGCGCGCTGGCGCCGGCGCATGTTGATCAGCGCCAGCACCGGCAGCAGGGCGCAGAACAGCACCAGCACGCACTTGCCGATCAGCGCCGGCAGCAGTTTGTCGCGGGCAAGGCCGGCGTCGAACAGGCCGCGCAGTTGCCAGGTGCTGTTGTCGATGAACGCAAGCATCACGCTCTGCAGCGGTTCATCGCTGGTCTGGCGGTGGCCGTGGTGCTCGATGACCTCGCCGCTGCGGCTGTTTTCCAGCAGCCACAGGGGGTGGGTGGGGCCGTCCAGGTGACGGGTCAGCTCTGAGTAGTAGTCCGGGCTCAGGCGCAGCAGCCAGTAGCCGCGGTCCTGTTCGGTCGGCTGGCGCAGCAGCAGGTACACCTGTTTATTGTCGGGGCCGTTGCCATAGAAGAAGGCGCGGCCCTGATTCAGTTGCAGGAGGTCGTCAATCAGCTGACGGTCCGGGGTACCGTCGAGGCTGTCGCTGCGCACCTGCCCGGCGGCGTCCAGCCAGGCCAGGTCGCGCAGGGCCGGCAGGCGCGCCTGCAAGGTAGTGAGCAGGCTCGGCAGGGCGGCGGGCGCCGGTGGTTTGACGTAAGGCTGGACCAGGTTCAGCGATTGCTGGGCCTTGAGCGCCATGTTCAGGCTCAGGTGGTCGGCCAGTTCGGCGCTGGTCGCCAGGCTGTGCTGGCGCAGGTCGGCCTGGGTATGGCGGAATTGGGCGAACAGTTGCCACAGCAGCAAGCCCAGCAAAACCAGGGCGAGCAGGGCCAGCGCCCCCTTGAGCGAGCCACGCAGGTGTGCGCCGGCCGAGGTGTCGGCAGGCCGCAGGGATGACGGTTGCGTGAGATTGGTCAAGCGTTGGGTCCTGCGATTGGGCTGGCGATGGCAGGGGTTGGGTTCTCGCAGCATGCACGGCGCGTGCCGTGGTCGCTGCGCACTATAAGACGCAGGCGAGAAGCCGACTAGCATGCCTTCAAATATGGCAAAGTGCCAGTCCGTGTGTCCGCGGTCTGGTCAGCAGCCGGTCATGTCGGTTCGGCAAGCCCCTGCAACCTGTGCGAGAATGCCGCCCGCTTCATAGTCAACGCAACGGAGATGTACGGTTTTGGTTACCCACTATTCCTCCAACGGCCTCGATTCCGCCTGTGGGCGTAGCAGTCAGACCCTGGTCAGCACGGCCGTGGCCGAGGACGTATCCTGCAAGACCTGCCAGCGTTCGCTGGCCAAGCCGGACACGGCTGCCGTCAGTGCCAACAAGACGCCGTCGCTGGCCGAACTGCGCAAACAGGCCAAGCCTGCGGTCGAGCCCGTCGCCCCGGCGCCTGCCAAGCCTGTTGCCGCGCCCGCCAAGGTCGCGAGCAAGCCCGCCGCCGCCAAGGCTGCTGAAAAACCTGCTCGCAGCGGTGGCTTCAGCGTCAAGGCCGCCTGGGCCGCGCGTCTGTCCGAACAGTCGGACCGTTGCCGTCTGCCGCGTGGCAAGGTAAGGCAAGCTCACGTCTGAGCCTGCTCACCCTATCGCGGGTCAAGCCCGCTCCCACGAAACAATGCCGTGGCGTGGGAGCGGGCTTGACCCGCGATAGCCGCCGAGCGGCCCCGCCATCTACCCCATCTGTGCAACGCCGCGACTTGGCGTAGAATGGCCCACTTTGTTCAACGACACCCCGTAACTACATCCCCCTGGCCCATGCCGGGGCGCGTGTCTTTACCTATCTGATAGAGGGCTTGGTTTTGGCTCAATACGTCTACACCATGCATCGGCTGAGCAAGGTCGTGCCGCCGAAGCGGGAAATTCTCAAGAATATTTCCCTGTCGTTCTTCCCGGGCGCCAAGATCGGCGTGCTGGGCCTGAACGGCGCGGGTAAATCGACCCTGCTGCGGATCATGGCAGGCGTCGACAAGGAATTCGACGGCGAAGCCCGTCCGATGCCCGACATCAACGTCGGCTACCTGCCCCAGGAGCCGCAACTGGACCCGACCAAGACCGTGCGTGAAGTGGTCGAGGAAGCGGTCAGCGTGATCAAGGACGCCCAGGCTCGCCTGGACGAGGTCTACGCCGCCTACGCCGACCCGGATGCCGACTTCGACAAGCTGGCCGCCGAGCAGGCCAAGCTCGAGGCCATCCTGCAGGCCGCCGACGGCCACAACCTGGAGCGTCAGCTGGACGTCGCCGCCGACGCCCTGCGCCTGCCGGCCTGGGACGCCAGGATCGAGCACCTGTCCGGTGGCGAGAAGCGCCGCGTGGCCCTGTGCCGCCTGCTGCTGTCGGCTCCCGACATGCTGCTGCTGGACGAACCGACCAACCACCTGGACGCCGACTCGGTGGCCTGGCTTGAGCGTTTCCTCCACGACTTCCCCGGCACCGTGGTGGCGATCACCCACGACCGTTACTTCCTCGACAACGTCGCCGGCTGGATCCTCGAACTGGACCGCGGCGCCGGCATCCCGTACGAAGGCAACTACTCGGGCTGGCTGGAGGCCAAGTCGGATCGTCTGGCCCAGGAATCCAAGCAGCAGAGCGCCCACGAGAAGGCCATGAAAGAGGAACTGGAGTGGGTGCGCAAAGGCGCGAAAGCCCGCCAGTCCAAGTCCAAGGCCCGTCTGCAGCGCTTCGAAGAGATGCAGTCGCAGGAATTCCAGAAGCGCAGCGAGACCAACGAGATCTACATCCCGGCCGGTCCGCGCCTGGGCGACAAGGTCATCGAGTTCAAGAACGTCACCAAGGGCTACGGCGATCGCGTGCTGATCGACAACCTGTCGTTCGCCATGCCCAAGGGCGCCATCGTTGGCGTGATCGGCGGCAACGGTGCCGGTAAGTCGACCCTGTTCCGCATGCTGATGGGCAAGGAGCAACCGGACTCTGGCAGCATCGAGATCGGCGAAACCGTGCAGCTGGCCTGCGTCGACCAGAGCCGCGAGGACCTGGACGGCAGCAAGACCGTGTTCCAGCAGATCTCCGACGGTTCCGACCAGATTCGCATCGGCAGCTACGAGATCCCGTCGCGCACCTACGTCGGCCGCTTCAACTTCAAGGGCGGCGACCAGCAGAAGTTCGTCAAGGACCTCTCCGGTGGTGAGCGTGGCCGCCTGCACCTGGCCCTGACCCTGAAGGAGGGCGGCAACGTCCTGCTGCTCGACGAACCGTCCAACGACCTCGACGTCGAAACCCTGCGTTCCCTGGAGGAAGCCCTGCTGGACTTCCCGGGCGCCGCCATCGTGATTTCCCACGACCGTTGGTTCCTGGACCGTGTGGCCACTCACATCCTGGCGTACGAGGACGACTCGAGCGTGGTGTTCTTCGAGGGCAACTACACCGAGTACGAAGCCGACCGCAAGAAGCGCCTGGGCGACGCCGCTGCCCAGCCGCACCGTGTGCGTCACAAGAAACTGGCCCAGTAAGGCGGTTTCGGTTGCACAAGAATGGGGCCCTTCGGGGCCCCATTTTTGTGCCTGGAATATGCTGTTTGTTTTGTTTGCGTGGGAGCAGGCTTGCCCCGCGATGGCTCGCGCTCAGGCAATCGCGGGGCAAGCCCGCTCTCACGATTCAGTCATTGATTCTGTATACACTTATAGAAATTGCACCAAATAATTTCATAAAAACGACATCTCGCCCTGTTCCAGTGCGATTGGTTCTTGGTACATTCGGGAAAAAACCAAAAACAATCCCTCTTGGTGAGATGTCTACCATGATCGAATCTGTCGACGATTTCCTGGCCCGCCTGCAACAGCGCGACCCGGCCCAGCCCGAGTTCCACCAGGCCGTGGAGGAGGTGCTGCGCAGCCTGTGGCCTTTCCTCGAAGCCAATCCTCACTACCTGCAGGCGGGCATCCTCGAGCGCATGGTCGAGCCCGAGCGCGCCGTGCTGTTTCGTGTGTCGTGGGTCGATGATCAGGGCAAGGTCCAGGTCAACCGCGGCTACCGCATCCAGATGAGCAGCGCCATCGGCCCGTACAAGGGCGGCCTGCGTTTCCACCCGTCGGTGAACCTGGGCGTGCTCAAGTTCCTGGCCTTCGAGCAGGTGTTCAAGAATTCGCTGACCTCGCTGCCCATGGGCGGCGGCAAGGGCGGTTCGGACTTCGATCCGAAGGGCAAGAGCGACGCCGAAGTGATGCGCTTCTGCCAGGCATTCATGAGCGAGCTGTACCGTCACATCGGCGCCGACCTTGACGTGCCGGCCGGTGACATCGGCGTCGGCGCCCGCGAGATCGGCTTCCTGTTCGGTCAGTACAAGCGCCTGGCCAACCAGTTCACCTCGGTGCTGACCGGCAAGGGCATGACCTACGGCGGCAGCCTGATCCGTCCGGAGGCCACCGGCTACGGCTGCGTGTATTTCGCCGAAGAGATGCTCAAGCGCCAGGACAAGCGCATCGACGGTCGCCGCGTGGCGATCTCTGGCTCCGGCAACGTTGCCCAGTACGCCGCGCGCAAGGTCATGGACCTGGGCGGCAAGGTCATCTCGCTGTCCGACTCCGAAGGCACCCTGTTCTGTGAAGCCGGGCTGAGCGACGCGCAATGGGATGCGCTGATGGAACTGAAGAACGTCAAGCGTGGCCGCCTCAGCGAGCTGGCCGGGCCGTTCGGCCTGGAGTTCCGCAAGGGGCAGACGCCGTGGAGCCTGCCGTGCGACATCGCCCTGCCGTGCGCCACCCAGAACGAGCTGAACGCCGAGGACGCCCGTACCCTGCTGCGCAACGGCTGCATCTGCGTGGCCGAGGGCGCCAACATGCCGACTACCCTGGAGGCTGTGGATATCTTCATCGAGGCCGGCATCCTCTATGCGCCGGGCAAGGCTTCCAACGCCGGTGGCGTGGCCGTGTCGGGCCTTGAGATGTCGCAGAACGCCATGCGCCTGCTGTGGACTGCAGGCGAGGTGGACAGCAAGCTGCACCACATCATGCAGTCGATCCACCATGCGTGCGTGCATTATGGGGAAGAGGCTGATGGCCGCATCAACTATGTGAAAGGCGCCAACATCGCGGGCTTTGTGAAAGTCGCCGATGCCATGCTGGCCCAGGGCGTGGTCTGATCTCGGATCGCAGGGGCCGCTCTGCGGCCCTTTCGCGGCACAAGGCCGCTCCTACAGGAACAGCGCATGGTCGAATCTTTGCGCAATACCTGTAGGAGCGGCCTTGTGCCGCGAAAGGGCTGCAAAGCAGCCCCTCAACCCTCAACCTCGATCCCGGCAATCTCGATCATCTGATCCCCCGCCGGCCTTCGCCACAACACCTCATCCCCAGGCCCCGCCCCCAGCAACGCCCGCCCCAGCGGTGAGCCCCAGTTGATCAGCCCATGCTGCGCATCTGCCTGGTCCTCGCCCACCAGTTGCACCTGATGCTCCTGGCCATTCTCATCGACAAAGCGCACCCGGCTGCCAATCTGTACCTTCTGCGTGGACGTGGCAGTAGGCACCACCTGCGCACTTTGTACGCGGGCGTTGAAGTAGCGCAGGTCACGCTCGGTATCGGCCAATCGCTGTCGGTCGGCGCGCTCGCCCTGCGCTTGCAGCTCGCCGCGTAGCGCATTGAGCGCGGCCAGCCGTTGCTGCAACTGGGCAAGACCGCTGGCAGTGACATAGTTGGGCTGGTCGCTGACGCGTCGCTCCACCGGCTGGCTGGCCTGGGCGGCGGCCTGGTCCTCGTTGACGAATGCTCGGCTCATGCAAAGGCCTCCTTGTACTGGAGACCATGGTGGCAGGTTGCGGGTTGCAACGGTTGTCCGTTTGCGAGGTCACTTGCGGCGATAGGCGCGGGCGGCGTCCTGGTCCTTTTCCTGCTGCCAGTCGCGGTCGCGCTCGTCCCAGTAGCGTTCGCGGTATTCGCGCAGGTCTTCGTTGGACTGCATGGCGTGGCACTGGCGAAAGCCGTCGTCCCAGCCGCTTTCGTACTGGCGATTGCGCAGGTAGCGCGGGACATCCTTGCGAAAGTCGCCGGCCATCAGCCCGGCGGCCTGGCGACCGCTGCTGCAGCCGTCCTGGAAGCCGTCGGCGTAGGCGGGGGGATAGCCTTGATTGACCATCTGTTCATGGGTGGTCTCGCACCCCGCCAGCAGTAACACGACGCACAATCCCAACCCGTACCGCAACATGGCCACCAGACCCTCGGAGTGATACTGCAAAGTCTAGGAGGGGAATTGTCGGCGCGATGTCAAAACGCTGTCGAAGGATTGCACCTGGACCGCTTTGCGGTCCTTTCGCGGCGCAAGGCCGCTCCTACAGTGTAGGAGCGGCCTCGTGCCGCGAAAGGGCTGCGCAGCGGCCCCACGGTTTCAATACTGATACCACTTCAGCTCCAGCATCACCTCGTTCTGCGCCGTGGCCAGATGACTGAACTGCCGCGAAGCGCTCAACCTCAGCCCCAGGTCACGGCTGATTTCCCACTGCTGGTTCAGGCTCACGCTGCGCCGTACCTCGCCATTGGCAAAGTAATCCCCCTTGGCCTCCAGGGTCAGGTTGCCCAGCCCATTGCGCCATAGCAGCCCGCCATTGAACCCGGCCGCCGGCGAGATGAATTCGGCGAAATCATTGTGGTGTTCAACACGCACTGTACCCAGGGCAAAGCCCAGCAGGTCGTCGCCCAGCTGCCAGGTACCGCCAGCGCCGCCGTTGACATGGCTGACCAGCACCTCGTCGTCGTGCTTGCCCGGCACCCGCTCCAGGCCCCCGGCGACCTGCCACGACCAGGGCTTGAGCAACTCATTGCGCGGGGTCAGCGAGCGGATGGTGGCCAGGTCCAGGCGCTGCACCTGCCAGTCGTTACCCTCGTACTGGCGCAGCTTGAGCTGGAGGATCTCGATCTGCGCGCCCAGGGGGAAGCCGTACAGGTTGTCGTTGAGGTCGTGATAGGCCATGCGCAGGCCGTACTCGGCATAGGCGCGGTCTTCACGGCTGCCGACCCCCAGTTGCCAGGTGCGCGACTGATGGCCGTCCTCGGGCAGGCCCGGGCGCTCGATCGCCAGCGGCGGCGGCGGGTTGCGGTTGATTGCCTTGAGCAGTTCGAAACTGCGCGCGGCCTGGGCCGGGTCGCGTTCCTGGCCGTTGGCCCGGTAGCGCTCCAGGCGGTAGGCGGCATCCTGCACCAGCGCCTGGCGTTCGCGGGGCAGGGCGGTGAAATCGGGGCTTTGCAGCTGGGCGGTGTCGGCGCTGATGGCCAGCACCTGCTGTTTCTCCTCATGGCCCAGCGGCTCGGCGCGGGCCAGCAGCTCGCGCTCGCGGGAGGGGCGGTAGCGCACATCGGAGACCAGCCCCGACTGCTTGACCGCCTTGACCGTGTCGGTGGGAATGGCGGTCAGCGGGAACTGCGAGGTCAGGTCCAGGCTCGGGCGTGCCACCTGCAGCAGTTCCAGGAGGCGGTAGGAGCAGTTCTCGTCGAAGAAGAAGTAGTCGAACTTGATCTGCTTGAGCTCCCACACGTGCTCGACCATGCGTCCGGTCTCCTCGGGCGTCAGGTCCAACTGGTATTCCCACAGGTCGCGGTTTTCCAGGCTGCGGTACTCGGAGAGCTTCTCCTGGTAGGGCATCATCGCGAACAGGCCGGGATAGCCACCCATCAGGCCCTTCCAGGCATAGAGGATGCTGTTGTCGCTGCCTTCGATGTAGGCGCCGAAGTTGATCGCGTAACTCAGCAGCGTGGTGTCGTCGCGGCGGGTGTTGGACTGGTCGATGCGCAGCAGCGTGTGGCCGAACATCGACGACGGGCTGTTGAGGTAGGCCGCCGGGAAGATCAGCGTTGCGCTGTGCGGGTCGATGGATTTGTACCAGGTCTTGAATTCCTGGCAGTCCGGGCTCGGCAGGCCGGTGAGGTCCAGCTGCTCGCGCAGCCAGCGGGTGCGTGCGGGGAACACGCACTGGGCATGCTTGTCGCCCAGGCTGGCCGGGGCGTACAGGGCGGCGACCGTGGCCTGCAGCTCCTGGTCCGGGTGATGGGCGCCATCTTCAGCGAGGAAGAAGCGTCGATCGTCCACATAGCTGCGCCAGCCGCCGAGCTTGGCGGTCTCGTAGTGCCCGAGGGCGATCCAGTAGGGCGTGGCCGCCAACTGCTGGACGCGGGCCGGGTCGAGCTGGGGTGCGGCATGAATCGGTGCGCTGACGATCAGCGCCAGGGAAGCGAGGCGTTTGAGCATGTCGGGCAACTACATCCTGATGATGCCGGAAGGTGAAGCGCCAAACCCGCCCCGCAACCGGGGCGGGAGGCGTGGAACTCAAGCCTCGGTGGCGTACTTGGCCAGTTGCGGGTCGCTCTTGAGCACGGCCAGGGTGTTGGAGTGGACAGTCTCGGCAGTCACGTCGGCGCTGCTGAAGATCTGCTGGAAGTGCTCATGGGTGACGGCGGCGAAGCGCGCGCGGTCTTCAGGGGCTACACCGAGGACCACGGCATAGGTGGTCAGGGCTTCGCCCTGGCCCTGGGCCATGTCTTCGGAGAGCTCGTTCATCATGCCGTTCATGGCGAACCAGGATTTGCCGCCATAGGTGAGCGCGGCCTTGGTCGAGCAGCCGTTGGTGCCCGAGGTCATGCCGAAGGTTGCGTTGCCGGAGGTGCCGTTGGTGGTGGAAGCCAGGAAGTGGGCCGGTGTGCCGCGCTGGCCCTCGAACAGCAGGTTGCCCCAGCCGCAGTTCGGGCCGCCCGGCGCTTCGGCCATGGCGTTGATCGAGACAGCGGCGAACAGAGTACCCAGAAGAATCCGTTTCATAGCGTTGTTCTCTTTCTCAAGTGACGTACCAATGGTCAGGGTTCTGGCAACGCGGTTGCCAGGGCGGGAGGATTTCCATCCCCCTGCGCAGCTTGGAGTTTAGGCACGATCCAAAGGTTGCGTTGTTTATTGCGAAAAATTGCTTGCGCGATCGGCCATGTTGGGCTGTGACATAAAGTCCCACGGAGCCTTGCCGCTGCGCGCTGGCGGCGCCAGAATGCCTTCCATCCGCCCCGCCGAAGTAAGGAAACCCAATGCCCGATTCTGTCGCCTCGCGCCTGCGTCTCGCGCCCGAAGCCCTGACCCGGCGTTTCTCCGCTGAACAGTTCGCTTTCTCCAACACCGACGACCTGGAGCCGTTTCGTGGCGTCCTGGGCCAGGAGCGTGCCGTCGAGGCCCTGCAGTTCGGCGTGGCCATGCCGCGCCCCGGTTACAACGTGTATGTGATGGGCGAGCCCGGCACGGGCCGCTTCTCGTTCGTCAAGCGTTACCTCAAGGCCGAAGGCAAGCGCCAGCACACCCCGGCCGACTGGCTGTACGTCAACAACTTCGAGGACTCCCGCGAGCCCCGCGCCCTCGAGCTGCCGTCCGGCAGCGCCCATGAGTTCATCAGCGACATGAACGGGCTGATCGACAACCTGCTGGCCACCTTCCCGGCGGTGTTCGAGCACCCGTCCTACCAGCAGAAGAAGAGCGCCATCGACCGCGCCTTCAACCAGCGTTACGACCGGGCGCTGGACGTGATCGAACGGGCCTCGCTGGAAAAGGACGTGGCCCTGTACCGCGACAGCAGCAATGTCGCCTTCACCCCCATGGCCGATGGCAAGGCGCTGGATGAAGCCGAATTCGCCCAACTGCCGGAGGCGTTGCGCGAGCGCTTCCACGAGGACATCGCCGAGCTGGAGGAACGCCTGAACGAGGAGCTCTCCAGCCTGCCGCAGTGGAAGCGCGAATCGAACAACCAGTTGCGCCAGCTCAATGAAGAGACCATCACCCTCGCCCTGCAGCCGCTGCTGGCGCCGCTGTCGGAGAAGTACGCGGAAAACGCCGCAGTGTGCGCCTACCTGCAATCGGTGCAACTGAACCTGCTGCGCACCGTGGTCGAGCAGTTGGTCGATGACAGCAAGACCGACGCCGTGGCGCGCAAGATGCTCGAGGAGCAGTACGCGCCCAACCTGGTGGTCGGCCATCCCGGCAAGGGCGGAGCGCCGGTGGTGTTCGAGCCGCACCCGACCTACGACAACCTGTTCGGCCGCATTGAATACAGCACCGACCAGGGCGCGCTATACACCTCCTACCGCCAGTTGCGCGCGGGGGCGTTGCACCGCGCCAACGGCGGCTTCCTGATCCTGGAAGCGGAGAAGATGCTCGGCGAGCCGTTCGTCTGGGACGCCCTCAAGCGCGCCCTGCAATCGCGCAAGCTGAAGATGGAGTCGCCGCTGGGCGAACTGGGTCGTGTCGCCACCGTCAGCCTGACGCCGCAGATGATCCCGCTCAGCGTCAAGCTGGTGATCATCGGCTCGCGCCAGCTGTACTACGCGCTGCAGGACCACGACTCGGACTTCCAGGAGATGTTCCGGGTGCTGGTGGATTTCGACGAAGACATGCCCATGGTCGACGAGAACCTGGAGCAGTTCGCCCAGCTGTTGCGCACCCGCACCAACGAAGAGGGCATGGCGCCTTTGACCAGCGATGCGGTGGCGCGCCTGGCCACCTACAGCGCGCGCCTGGCCGAGAACCAGTCGCGGTTGTCGGCACGGATCGGCGACCTGTTCCAGCTGGTCAGCGAGGCGGACTTCATCCGCCAGCTGGCCAACGAGGCCATGACCGATGCCGGCCACATCGAGCGCGCGCTCAAGGCCAAGGCCCAGCGCACCGGGCGGGTGTCGCAGCGGGTGCTCGACGACATGCTCGCCGGGATCATCCTGATCGACACCGAAGGCGCGGCGATCGGCAAGTGCAACGGCCTGACCGTGCTCGAGGTCGGTGATTCGGCGTTCGGCATGCCGGCGCGGATTTCCGCCACCGTCTACCCCGGCGGCAGCGGCATCGTCGACATCGAGCGCGAGGTCAACCTCGGCCAGCCGATCCACTCCAAGGGGGTGATGATCCTCACCGGCTACCTGGGCAGCCGCTACGCCCAGGAGTTCCCCCTGGCGATTTCGGCGAGCATCGCCCTGGAGCAGTCCTACGGCTACGTCGATGGCGACAGCGCCTCGCTGGGCGAGGCCTGCACACTGATTTCGGCGCTGTCGCGCACGCCGCTCAAGCAGTGCTTCGCCATCACCGGCTCGATCAACCAGTTCGGCGAGGTGCAGGCGGTCGGCGGGGTCAACGAGAAGATCGAAGGCTTCTTCCGTCTCTGCGAGGCCCGTGGCCTGACCGGCGAACAGGGCGTGATCATCCCGCGGGCCAACGTCGCCACACTGATGCTCGACGAGCGGGTGGTGCAGGCGGTCGAGGCCGGGCGCTTCCATGTCTACGCCGTCAGCCAGGCCGACGAGGCGCTGAGCCTGCTGGTCGGCGAGGAAGCCGGCGCGGTCGACGACAAGGGCGAATTCGCCGAGGGCAGCGTCAACGCCCGGGTGGTCGAGCGCCTGCGGGTGATCGCCGAGATGATCAGCGAGGAGGAGATCAAGGAGGCCGAGAAGGAGCGCATGGAGGAGGTCATCGCCCAGGCCAAGCCTGCCTGAGTCAATAAACCGGCGCTAGCGGCCATGTGCTACCGTTCAGCGCCGGTTTTCCAACTTTTTCCTCAGCTCGGCTAAAGTGGAACTTAAGGACGTTGTCAGGGTTCAGGATGGAAACAGCCTGAGGGTTTCAGGCTGAACAGGGCTTTACAGAGGGGACGCCGCCATGCGCAACCTCAGCCTCACCCGCCAGTGCCTGGGCCTGGTGACCCGCATCGAATGCAGCATCCGTCCGCTGGCCGGGGACAACGGCATGTGGACCTTGCTGTTCGCCGCCGGCATGGCCGGCGAACAACCCTCGGCGATCAAGGCCCAGGGCCCGTTCCATGGGCCGATGGTGGCCGAGTCGGTGATGAACGCCATCGTCGACAGCCTCACCCTTCATGGTTATCAGGTCGCGGAAGACCCGCAGATCTGGTGCCTGCACCTGCAGGCGCAGTTGCGCCGGATCAACGGTGAGCGTTGCCGCAATCTTGGGGACTATCAGTTCCATCCGGAGACCTGAGCGTCTTTCCTGTGGAACCAGGTTCCCGTGGGAGCGGGCTTGCCCCGCGATAAAGGCCCGGCCTGGCCATTGTGACAAGATGGCTGGCGCCATCGCGGGGCAAGCCCGCTCCCACGAAGTCGTCTCCACAAAGCCCGTTCCCACGTGCGGCAACCAGCCGCAGGCTTTTGCTGTCACAGGTGGCTGGCTATACTCGCGCTCGCTTTTCCAGTCACTTCACGAGTCCCCTACTGTCCATGGAACGTATCCTCGAAAACGCGATGTATGCCTCACGCTGGCTGCTCGCCCCGATCTACTTCGGCCTCTCGCTTGGCCTGCTGGCACTGGCCCTGAAGTTCTTCCAGGAAATCATCCATGTCCTGCCCAACGTCTTCACCCTCGCCGAAGCCGACCTGATCCTGGTGATCCTGTCGCTGATCGACATGTCGCTGGTCGGCGGCCTGTTGGTGATGGTGATGATCTCGGGCTACGAGAACTTCGTCTCGCAGCTGGACATCGACGACAGCAAGGAGAAGCTCAACTGGCTCGGCAAGATGGATTCTTCGTCGCTGAAGATGAAGGTCGCCGCGTCCATCGTCGCCATCTCGTCGATCCACCTGCTGCGGGTGTTCATGGATGCGCAGAACATCTCCACCGACTACCTGATGTGGTACGTGATCATCCACATGACCTTCGTCATCTCGGCGTT
Source organism: Mitsuaria sp. RG (assembly GCF_028369275.1). Lineage (NCBI taxonomy): Bacteria > Pseudomonadati > Pseudomonadota > Betaproteobacteria > Burkholderiales > Sphaerotilaceae > Roseateles > Mitsuaria sp. RG. The sequence goes on along the minus strand of NZ_JAQMYQ010000021.1, from coordinate 45,750 downwards.
TGTCATGGGTTATTTGGATCGCATTACCAAGCACTGATTGGTTTGGGCGCTATCGCGGGGCAAGCCCGCTCCCACGCAACCCTCAAGGTATGCGTGGGAGCGGGCTTGCCCCGCGATCTTTCTGACCGACGGCAGCTTGTGCTTTCGCCGTTGTCGTACAAAAAATGAGCACTCATGCGTGGTTCCCGCAGCGAGGTACGCCCATGAACCTGCATCAGCTCAATACCGAGGCCAGGGCTGGCCATGTCGACGAACTCAACCTGATCGCCATCGAAGGTGGTGACTACCTGCTCGAGGCCCGGGTCAAGGGCCGTCCCCACCCATTGGACGATGCGCGTGGCAAGCGCTTGCGCGTGCATTCGGTCGAAGACGCGCGTCAGCTCCTGCAAGCGCTTCCCCTGCTGTCGATGAACCTGGTTCACTGGTCCGTGCAGGATGAGATGTGTGGCCTGGGTCTGCACCCGGAAGAAGACCTCAAGGTCCCGATTTCCCAGCGTTCGGCCTGGTAGCTGCTTCGCGCGGCACCAGTGTGCTAGGCTGCTCGCCCTTTTCATTAGGGCGCGGATGCAGTGCGCCCTTAAGCGGAGCAAGCCAATGTCCGAACTCAACCTGTCCACCGACGAATCCCGCGTCAGCTACGGCATCGGCCGCCAACTGGGCGGCCAGCTGCGTGACAACCCGCCACCAGGCGTCAACCTGAACGCTATCGTTGCCGGCCTGACCGACGCCTTCAACGGCGCCGACAGCCGCGTCAGCGAAGAAGACCTGTCGGCCGCCTTCAAGGTCATCCGCGAAGTGATGCAGGCCGAAGCCGCAGCCAAGGCCGAAGCCGCCGCTGCCGCCGGCAAGGACTTCCTGGCCTTCAACGCCAAGCGCGAAGGCATCGTGACCCTGGCCTCGGGCCTGCAGTACGAAGTGCTGACCGCAGGCGAAGGCGCCAAGCCGACCCGCGAAGACAACGTGCGTACCCACTACCACGGTACCCTGATCGACGGCACCGTGTTCGACAGCTCCTACGAGCGCGGCCAGCCGGCCGAATTCCCGGTCGGTGGTGTGATCGCTGGCTGGACCGAGGCCCTGCAGCTGATGAACGCCGGCAGCAAATGGCGCCTGTACGTGCCGAGCGAGCTGGCCTACGGCGCCCAGGGCGTCGGCAGCATCCCGCCGCACAGCACCCTGGTGTTCGACGTCGAGCTGCTCGACGTTCTGTAATGCCTGATCGCGGGTCAAGCCCGCTCCCACGAAGTAGCAGAGCACCAGTGGGAGCGGGCTTGACCCGCGATGCCTTTCAGTTCCAATCCGTTCCCCCCGGGCGCAACGCCCGCGCATAGCAGAACAGAAACAGATTCCTCACCAGCTCCTTGAGCACCCCGGGTTCACTCGAATTCAACCCCGTGAGGTCCAGGTCACCCTGGTCACGCAGTTCGTCGAGCGCGTCTTCCTCGAGTACGGCGCACACTTCGCCAGTCTCGCGGTGGAGGATACGCAGGTAGGGGTGGGGGCGGTCGAGCCAGGCGTCGATCAGATAGGTCATGGCTATTCTCCTTGGATAGCGTTTCCAATGAGAATAATTCTTATTATCAAAATAGCAAGGGACTATTGGAAGAAATCTTCCAAATGGTGCAGGCGATCCTGTTGCAGGATCTGTCAGGGCCGCCCGCAGGGCAGCCCCGAGGGGCAGGAGATCAGACCTTGCGCACGAACTCGGACTTGAGCTTCATCGCGCCGATGCCGTCGATCTTGCAGTCGATGTCGTGGTCGCCATCGCACAGACGGATGTTCTTGACCTTGGTGCCGACCTTGACCACCAGGGACGAACCCTTGACCTTGAGGTCCTTGATCACGGTGACGGTGTCGCCGTCCTGCAGGACGTTGCCGACCGAATCCTTCTTCACCACGTCGTCGCTGGCGGCTTCGGCTTCGCCGTTGGCCGACCACTCGTGGGCGCATTCGGGGCAGATCAGTTGGGTGCCATCCTCATAGGTGTATTCGGAGTTGCATTGGGGGCAGGGTGGCAGAGTGCTCACGGCTTTTCCTTTCAAGTACAGGCGGGTAAAGGCGCACATTGTATAAGGTTTTGGTGCTGGCTGCACAAATGCATCGCGGGGCAAGCCCGCTCCCACGCCATGATGTGTGCTGGCGTGGGAGCGGGCTTGCCCCGCGATGAGGGTGTTGCGATGAATCAGTGGGTGCGTGCGACCGCGAACTCGCTCAGCTCGACCAGGGCATCCCGGTACTCGCTGGCCGGCAGCACTTCCAGGCAGGCGATGGCGCGGGCGACGTAGTCGCGGGCCATCTGCGCGGTGTAGTCCAGGGCGCCGGATGCCTCGACGGCGATGCGGATCTGCTCCAGGTCTTCCAGGCCACCTTTCTGGATCGCCTGGCGCACCAGCGCGGCCTGCTCCGGGGTGCCTTCGCGCATGGTGTAGATCAGCGGCAGGGTCGGCTTGCCTTCGGCCAGGTCGTCGCCGACGTTCTTGCCCAGGGTCTCGGAGTCGCCCTTGTAGTCGAGCAGGTCGTCGACCAGCTGGAAGGCCACGCCCAGGTGGTCGCCGAAAGTGCGCAGTGCTTCGCGCTGCTCGTCGGTGGCGCCGGCCAGCGCGGCGGCGCTGTGGGTCGAGGCCTCGAACAGCATCGCGGTCTTGCCGCGGATGACGTCCATGTACACCTCTTCGGTGGTGCTGGCGTCACGCACGCGCGACAGCTGCAGCACTTCACCCTCGGCGATCACCCGGGTGGCCTTGGAGAGGATCTGCATGACCGGCATCGAGCCCAGCTCGACCATCATCTCGAACGAGCGCGAATAGAGGAAGTCGCCCACCAGCACGCTCGGCGCGTTGCCCCACAGGGCGTTGGCGGTGGAGCGGCCACGGCGCATGCCGGACATGTCGACCACGTCGTCGTGCAGCAAGGTGGCGGTGTGCAGGAACTCGATGGTCGCCGCCAGCAGGCGCAGGTCGTCGCCTTCGCGGCCCAGGGCCTTGCCGCACAGCAACACCAGCAGCGGGCGCAGGCGTTTGCCGCCGGCGGAGGTGATATAGTCGCCGATCTTCGATACCAGCGGGACGCGCGAGGTCAGCTGCTTCTTGATGATCTCGTCGACGGCGCTGAAATCATCAGCTACCGCGCGGTAGAAGGATTGGGGTTGCATCGGCTGCTCCATTGAGGTTGCGCGGCATGCTAGGTCGCGGGTCCCGGTGTGTCAAGGCGCGGTGGCCGTGGCCCCGGGCCGGTACTTGCAAGCATTTATGGGGTTGCGTACAATCGCGCACCCTAACTTCCTGGGCAGCACCTGCCTTACGCAATTGCACCGGGCCGTTCCAGCCTTGTGCAGCCATGCCAGCCAATACTCATCATATAAAGCGCTGGGTGAGCAGGATTATCGGAGAAATACCATGTCTTACGCAGTAATCGTTACCGGCGGCAAGCAGTACAAAGTCGCTGAAGGTGAATTCCTCAAGATCGAAAAACTGGAAGTCGCCACTGGCGAATCCGTGACCTTCGATCGCGTCCTGCTGGTCGCCAACGGTGAAGAAGTCACCATCGGCGCTCCAGTTGTTGCTGGTGCTAAAGTAGTGGCCGAAGTCGTTTCGCAAGGCCGCCACGACAAGGTTCGCATCATCAAGTTCCGTCGTCGTAAGCACCACATGAAGCGCATGGGCCACCGCCAGTGGTTCACCGAAATCAAAATCACCGGTATCCAGGCTTAATCGCCCCGATCCCCTGAATTTATTGGAGAATTGAACCATGGCTCACAAGAAGGCTGGTGGTAGTACTCGTAACGGTCGCGACTCAGAATCTAAACGCCTTGGCGTGAAGATGTATGGCGGCCAGGTGATCAAGCCGGGCAACATCATCGTCCGTCAGCGCGGCACCGAATTCCACGCTGGCTACGGCGTTGGCATGGGCAAGGATCACACCCTGTTCGCCAAGATCGAAGGCGTGATCAAGTTCGAGAAGAAAGGCGAGTTCATGCGCCGTTACGTGAGCATCGTCGCCGCTTAATCGCGACGTCGCTCCAGAAGCCCCGTCATGCGACGGGGCTTTTTCGTTTGTGGTGAGCCTCTTGCAAAGCTGTTTGTCTGGGCTGCCGGCGTTGGTTTCTGATGGTACGGGGCCGCCGCGCTCATTTTTGCAAGAGCCTCATGGTTTTCTGGTTTTCGACTCGTCGTCCGACGAGAGGCGGTTTTGAATGAAGTTTGTAGACGAAGTATCGATCCGGGTTAAGGCCGGTGACGGCGGCAACGGTTGCATGAGCTTCCGCCGCGAGAAATTCATCGAGAACGGTGGCCCCAACGGCGGTGACGGTGGCGACGGCGGTTCGGTGTACATGGTGGCCGACGAGAACCTCAACACCCTCGTCGACTACCGCTACACCCGTCACCACGAAGCCCAGCGCGGCTCCAACGGCGGCAGCACCGACTGCACCGGCAAGAAGGGCGACGACCTGTTCCTGCGCGTGCCGGTGGGCACCACCGTGATCGACGCAGCCACCCAGGAAGTCATCGGTGACCTGATCACCCCGGGCCAGAAGCTGATGGTCGCCCAGGGCGGCTGGCACGGCCTGGGCAACACCCGCTTCAAGTCCAGCACCAACCGGGCGCCGCGCCAGACCACCCCGGGCAAGCCCGGCGATCAGCGCGACCTGAAGATGGAAATGAAGGTCCTGGCCGACGTCGGCCTGCTGGGCCTGCCGAACGCCGGCAAGAGCACCTTCATCCGCTCGGTCTCGGCCGCCAAGCCGAAAGTCGCCGACTACCCGTTCACCACCCTGGTGCCGAACCTGGGCGTGGTCAGTGTCGACCGCTGGAAGAGCTTCGTCATCGCCGACATCCCCGGCTTGATCGAAGGCGCCTCCGAAGGTGCCGGCCTGGGCATCCGCTTCCTCAAGCACCTGGCCCGTACCCGCGTGCTGCTGCACCTGGTCGACCTGGCGCCGCTGGACGGCAGCAGCCCGGCCGATGCCGCCGAGATCATCATCAACGAGCTGGCGCAGTTCAGCCCGGCGCTGGTCGACCGTGAGCGCTGGCTGGTGCTGAACAAGGCCGACATGATCATGGACGACGAGAAGGATGAGCGCGTCAAGGAAGTGGTCGAGCGCCTGAACTGGGACGGTCCGGTCTATGTCATCTCGGCCATCGCCAAGCAGGGCACCGAGAAGCTCAGCCACGACCTGATGCGCTACCTCGAAGACCGCGCCGACCGCCTGGCCAACGACCCGGCCTACGCCGAGGAACTGGCCGAGCTCGACCAGCGCATCGAGGACGAGGCCCGTGCCCAGCTGCAGGCCCTGGACGATGCCCGCACCCTGCGTCGTACTGGCGTCAAGAGCGTGCACGACATCGGTGACGATGATGACTGGGATGACTTCGAGGACGACGAAGACGGCCCGGAAATCATTTACGTGCGCGACTGATCGGTTGCAGTACACTAAACGCCGCTCTCTGGAGCGGCGTTTTTGTATCCACGGTATCTACAGATTCGACATAGGTTGGAAGAGAAGATGCGAAGCAAGGTGACTGGCGCCCAGCGCTGGGTCGTGAAGATCGGCAGCGCGCTGCTGACCGCCGATGGCAAGGGCCTCGACCGCGGTGCCATGGCGGTGTGGGTCGAGCAGATGGTGGCCCTGCGTGAAGCGGGCGTGGAACTGGTGCTGGTCTCCTCCGGGGCCGTGGCCGCCGGCATGAGCCAGCTGGGCTGGACCTCGCGACCGAGCGCGATGAACGAGCTGCAGGCCGCCGCCTCGATCGGCCAGATGCGCCTGGTGCAGGCCTGGGAGTCGAGCTTTGGCGAGCATGGCAAGCACACCGCGCAAATCTTGCTGACCCACGACGACCTCTCCGACCGCAAGCGTTACCTCAATGCCCGCAGCACCCTGCGCACGCTGGTCGACCTGGGCGTGGTGCCGGTGATCAACGAGAACGACACCGTGGTCACCGACGAGATCCGCTTCGGCGACAACGACACCTTGGCCGCCCTGGTGGCCAACCTGGTGGAAGCCGACCTGCTGGTGATCCTCACTGACCGCGACGGCATGTTCGACGCCGACCCGCGCAACAACCCCGAAGCCCAGCTGATCTACGAAGCCCGTGCCGACGACCCGTCGCTGGACGCCGTGGCCGGCGGTACCGGTGGCGCCCTGGGCCGCGGCGGCATGCAGACCAAGCTGCGCGCCGCGCGCCTGGCCGCTCGTTCCGGTGCCCACACCATCATCATTGGTGGCCGTATCGAGCGCGTGCTGGATCGCCTGAAGGCCGGCGAGCGCCTGGGCACCCTGCTGTCGCCCGAGCGCGGCATGCTCGCCGCGCGCAAGCAGTGGCTGGCCGGCCACCTGCAGACCCGTGGCACCCTGGTGCTCGACGACGGCGCGGTGAAGGCCCTGCGCGAATCGAACAAGAGCCTGCTGCCGGTGGGCGTGAAGACCGTGCAGGGTAGCTTCCGCCGTGGCGAGATGGTGGTCTGCGTCGGCCCCGATGGCCTGGAAGTGGCCCGTGGCCTGGCCAACTACAGCGCCCTGGAGGCGCAGAAGATCATCGGCCAGCCGTCCGACGCCATCGAGAGCCTGCTGGGCTACAGCGCCGAGCCTGAGCTGGTGCATCGCGATAACCTGGTCCTGGTCTGAAGGAGATCACCGTGCTGAAAAGGATGTTTGCCGTGGCGGCGCTGCTGCTGCCGATGCTGGCCGGGGCCGAGGAAATCGGCCAGGTGTCCACCGTGTTCAAGTTCGTCGGGCCCAATGACCGCATCGTGGTCGAGGCGTTTGACGACCCGAAGGTCGACGGCGTGACCTGCTACCTGTCGCGGGCCAAGACCGGTGGCTTGAAAGGTGGGTTGGGGCTGGCCGAGGACCGTGCCGAGGCGTCGATTGCCTGCCGCCAGGTGGGGCCGATTCACTTCAAGGGTGAGTTGAAAGATGGCGAGGAGGTGTTCAAGGAGCGCACCTCGCTGGTGTTCAAGACCATGCAGGTGGTGCGGTTCCTCGACAAGAAGCGCAATACGCTGGTGTACCTGGTGTACAGCGACCGGGTGATCGAAGGCAGCCCGCAGAATGCGGTGACGGCGATTCCGATTGTGCCTTGGGCACAGCAGTAACTTCCCGATTTTTGGGAGGCCTTTGGCCTCCTTTCGCGGCACAAGGCCGCTCCTACAGGGGGACGCATATCCCTGTAGGAGCGGCCTTGTGCCGCGAAAGGGCCGCGAAGCGGCCCCATGCACCTAATCAGGCCAGTTCCTCGGCCTCATCCTCGCGCACGATCGCCTTCACTTCGTCGCGACGGCTGATGTACTTCCAGTCCGCCTCGTCGATGTAGATGCCATTCGGCCCGCTGCCGCCTTCCAGGTCGATCGCCACCCGCGCCGACACCTGCGGCTTCACGCTCGCCAGGATCGGCACGAAGCCCAGCTGCTGGCTGGTCTCCAGCAACGCCGCCTGGTTGCGTTCGTCGATGTCCGCCGCCTCGTCGAGGTAGTACGGCAGGCGAATGCGCCCGGCCAGGTCGCGGTCCATCAGGTGCAGCAACAGGTACATGTTGGTCAGCGCCTTGATGGTCATGGTGGTGCCGTTGGACGCAGCGCCGTCGATGTCGGCGTGAATCACCGGCTGGCTGTTGATCTTGGTGATCTCGAAGGCCAGTTCGAACAGGTCCTTCAGGCCCAGCTGGTTGTGGTTGGCCGCCACCAGCCGCGCCAGGTATTCCTTGGCCTCTTCGTTCTTGTGATCCTGCTCGGCGCTCTGGGTCAGGTCGAACACCGACAGCGTTTCGCCTTCCTCGTACTGGCCGGCGCTGTGGATGATCTGGTCGATGTGCCGGAGCGCTTCCTTGTTCGGTGCCAGCACCACGCGGAAGCTCTCCAGGTTCGACACCTGGCGCTTGTTGATCTCGCGGTTGAACAGCGCCAGCTGGTGCTCGAGGCTGTCGTAGTCGCTGCGGATGTTGCGCAGGGTCCGGGCGATGTCGGTGACCGCGGCGCGGCGGGCCTTGGCCAGGGTCAGCGCTTCCTCGGTGCGGTGCGAGTAGGCGTTGATCAACAGCTGCAGGCGGCGCTCCATGTCGTCTTCGCTGTCGAACTTGGCCACGCCCTTCAGGCGCACCTGGGCGTACAGCGCCTCGATCTGGTTGTCGACGCGCTGCAGCGCCTGCCAGCTGTCCTGGTAGTCGTTGAGCAGCGGCAGCAGGTTGTCCATGGAGTCGTCGATCGCCTCCATGAACGGCGTGCCGAACGGCAGGTCGGCCGGCAGCAGCTGGCGACGGCGCAGGGCGTCTTCCAGGGTGCGCTGCTTGGCTTCGAGGTCGGCGATCTGCCGGCCCACCAGCTGCAGCTTGGCCGACAGTTGCTGGACGCGTTCGGTGAAGGCGTCGCTGGAGCGCTTGAGCTCGTCCTGGGCGGCTTCCAGCTGGCCCAGTTGCTCCATCTTCTCCGGCTCTTCGGCGGCCAGGGTCTCGGTGCGGCGGAAGTCTTCCAGGGCCTTCTGCGCATCCAGCACCTGCTGGTACAGGGCCTCGGTCTGCGCCTTGCTGGCGGCGCGGTCGAGGGCCACGGCCTGCTGGGTCTTGAGCTGCTTGAGTTCTTTTTCCAGGCGCTCTTTCTGGTCGCGCAGGGCGGCGCGGTCGGCCAGGGCCTGCAGCGCGGGTGGGTCGATGTGCGAGATGTCGATGGACAGGCCCGGCACTTCGAAGCGTTCGCCCTTGAAGCGGTCGAGCACGCCTTCGAGGGTCTTCACCCAGACGTCGCTGTCGTCCAGCTCGATGCCACGGTCACCCAGCGGCAGGCTGAACAGCGCACCGTTGAACAGGCGCATCAGGCGGTCGACGTCCTGCTGCGAGAACTCCTCGCGCAGGCGGGCGTAGCTGTTGTTGTCGGCGTGGTCGAGCTGCTGCTTGACTGCCTTGACGCGTTTTTCCAGGTCGCGCACGCGCTCGTCGAGGTCCTCGGCGGAGAACTGTCGCGACTGGGCCAGGGCGCCGGCCAGTTCGTCGTGGGCGTCCTTGGCCGCCAGCAGCTGCTGCTCCAGGACCTTGACGTCGGTGACCAGGGCGAAGCGGTGCTTGAGCACCGACAGCTCACCCAGCCAACGCTGGATGCCGGTAATCTCGCGCTCCAGGCGCATCAGCTCCTGGGTACCGCCGCGCTGGTCGTTCTGCAGGCGGTCCTGCTCGCCACGGTAGTGCTCGGACTGGATCACCAGCTCTTCCTTGCGCGCCATGGCGTATTCCTGCCAGGTGCCCAGCAGGTTGTCGAGCAAGGGCGAGATGCGGTGCAGCTTGCCGCGCAGGATGTCGCGTTGGGCCACGCCACCGGCCAGGGCCTCGACCAGTGGGCCTGCGGCCACCAGGGCGTTGTAGTCGCCCTCCATGCGGCGCACGTCGCGGAAGGCCTCTTCGCAGGCGGCGATGTAGTCGACGCTACCGGAGCGCAGGCTGTGCTCGAAGGCGTCGAGGAACAGCTGCTTTAGCTTGGCGGCGGTGATCTCGCGCATGTGCAGCAGGTTGATGAACAGTGCGCGGAAGGTCTTCAGGCTCTGCTCGCTGGTCGAGCGCAGCGGGATCAGGGTCAGGTCCAGCGGCACCGAGGTGTGGCCGCCGACCAGCAGTCGGCGCAGTTCGTCCGGCTTGAGCTCGTAGGCTTTCAGGCCATGGCGCTCGAGGTTGGTGAACAGCTCCTTCTGGCGCAGGCAGGTGTCGTCTTTCTGGTAGTGGGCCAGGTCCAGCTCGCCCTGGTAGGCGAAGAACTGGTGGCCGAAGCCGCCGCCCGGGCCGCGGCCGACCACTCCGATCACGTGCGGGCCGTGGGGCAGGTTCAGCTCGGTGAGGATGTAGCTGGTGTCGGTGGCGAAGTAGAAGCGCCGCGACTGTTCCAGGCTGTACTTGCCGAAGCTCATGTCGGACATGCGCGCCAGGATCGGGAACTGCAGGGCGTTGATCGACGCCGATTTACCCAGGTTGTTGGCGCCGTAGACCGACAGCGGGTGTTCCAGGGGGAACAGGCCGAGGCTGTAGCCGGCGGTGTTGAGCAGTGCGAAGCGGCGGATGCCGTAGCGTTCCTGGCTCATGCGTCAATCTCCTGTTGCTCTTCGCGGATCGCCCGGGCCAGGGCGTCCTCTTCGCTTTCCTCGCCGTCGAACGGGGTGAGGTCGAGCGGGTCGTCGGTGCGGTTGAGTTCCTCGGGGGTTTCTTCCACCACCAGCACGGGCACCGGCAGCGGCAGGTCGCTGTGCAGGGTGGCGGCCAGGTCGCGGTCCTGCTGGACCGACAGGCACACATCGAGGAAACGGTGCATCGGCGGCATGAAGCGGTAGATGCCGCCCTCTTCGAAGGCGAAGCCCAGCTGGGTCATGCGGCGCATGATCTTTTCTTCGAGCTCGTCGACGGTCTGCACTTCGGCCTGCAGGAACAGGTCGCGGTACTTGTCCAGCAGCGATGGCAACTCGTCGCGGCCGATGCTGCCACCGTCGAGCACGGCCATCGGGTCGCGGCCCTGGTCGGCCAGGTGCTCGACCAGGATGAAGGTGAACAGCGACAGGCGCTGGGCGGTCTTGTTGACCTGCGCGGCGGCCTGCTCGGGGACGAAGTAGTAGAAGCCGCGGGTGTCGCAGACCAGCTCGAAGCCCAGGGCCTTGAACAGGGTGCGGTACTGGTCCTGGAAGTTCGACAGCTGGGCGTACAGCTCCGGGTCGCGGCGGCTGATGTGGAAGCCCTTGAACAGCTCGCGGAAGATCGGCGCGAGCTGGGACAGTTCGGAAAGATCAAGATGCATGGACGGGGCTCGCGGTGGATTCGGTCGTGGTCGCCGGCTTGTTGTCGCGGCTGGAGGTCAGGGCGAAGGAGCGCAGGCTGACCAGGTGTTCGCGGGTGAGGTATTGCTGGCGATCGAGGCGCTCGCGGCTGAAGCGCTTCTCGCGCGACAGGCGCGAGAACCAGTACAGCAGTTCGTCGGTGGCGCCCTCGGGCTCCTGCTCCAGCAGCCAGACCATCAGGTCCGGCAGCGGCAGGGCGTCTTCGCAGCGTTCGAGCATTTCCTTGACCGTGCGTGGGGCGCGGGGCAGCGGGCCCTTCTGGGTCTTGTGCGCCTTGGGGAAGCGGGCAGGCTTGGGCTCGAAGCGGGCCAGGGCGTAGACGTAGGCTTCAACTTGGCTGGCGCTGCCGAGGAAGGTGCTCTGCGGGCGGGTGAACAGCGGCATGGCGGCCTGCGGCACGGCGTCGATGCCCTTCTTGCGGATCACCGACAAGGCCAGCGCGGCGCCACGGGTCACGGCGTTGTGCCGGCGCGCTTCTTCGCGCAGCGGCAGCAGCAGTTCGCGGGCGTGGCGCAGGGTCAGCTGGGCGCTGGTCTGCATTTCGAGGATGCGCGCATGGGTGCGCAGCAGCATGTCGTCGTCGACCAGGTGGCCCAGGCGCGCCTGCTCGCCCAAAAGGCGCAGCAGCACGGTCTCGACCTTGCGCACGCCCTGCTCGAAGGCGCCGTCGGCGTTGACCAGCTGGATCATCGGTTCGACGTACTCGTCCCAGGTCGCCAGCACTTCGGCGTAGCGCTGGCGCAGGGGGATCTGGCGGTTGCTGGTCTTGGCCCGCTCGGCCACGGCCACCAGCGCCTGTTCGTCGTTGTCGAGCTTCTTCAACACGTCGCGCACGCGCATGTCGAGCAGACGCAGCTGGCGCGCCAGGTCGTCGCTGTCGCGGTTGTCGAAGGCGTCCTGGATATGCCCGGCGAGGCGTTCCAGGTGGCGCAGGTAAGCCTCGATCTCCAGGCACAGGCCCAGCCGGTGTTCGCGGCGCAGGTAGGCGAGGAAATCGTGGATCTGCGCGTTGAGCTCGAAACGGTTCGGGCTCTTGGCCACCGGGACCAGGATGTCCAGGCGGATCCACACGTCGAGCAGCTGGGTGATGTCCTGCGGGGTGCTTTCCACCTGCTGGCGGGCCAGCTGCTGGCGCAGCTCGACCAGGCTCAGGGTGCCCTGGTCGAAGCGCTCGCACAGCGGCTCGATCAGGGCCCAGTGTTCGGCTAGGGCGCGCAGGACGCGCTTGGGTTCGATCATTGGCGGGTCGACTCGTTGCCAAATAAAAGGGGCGATTGTACTGCATCCGGGGGGGAGGATTTCACCCCTTGGTCTGTTATGGGGATAACCCTGAGCCTCAAAGGGGGATTTACCGGCCCCATCGCGGGGCAAGCCCGCTCCCACACCTGCATTAAGGCGTGGGAGCGGGCTTGCCCCGCGATGGCCGATAATCTGTTGCGGCGCATCCTGGGCAACGGCGTTAGAATGCCCGACTGTTTCGTCTATCCCCGGATACCCGCGCCTTGCTGATCGAGTCCCGCCGCCGCGCCTACCTGTCCGCCATGCAAGTGGTGCACTGGCTGCCGCGCGCTGAACTGCCGTTCGCCGCCCCGTCGCGGCCGGAGCTGCTGTTGCCGGTGGCGCCGGTCGAGGAACTCGATTTCGAAGTGCGTCCGGCCGCTCCCGCGCCTGCGCCGAACGCCACCCCGGCGGCCCCTCAGGCACGTGCCGAGCGGCCGAAGATCGAAATCCCGCGCCCGGGCAGCGCGCCGAAACCGGCCGCCAAGCCGGTCGAGGCCGAGCAGGAGGCCCCCGCGCCACGCCCGGCGCCGGTACCGCCACCACGCTTCGCCCTGCAGTTGCTGCGCGCTGGCAGTTGCCTGCTGCTGGTCGAGCTGGCCACCGGCCAGCCGTTCCAGAGCCGCGATCCGTCGTACCTGCTGCTCAAGGACATGCTGCGTGCCGCCGGCCTGCCGGATGCCCCGCAGATCATCGGCGAGCCGGTGCGCTGGCCGTTGCTGATGCGCGGCAACATGGACCAGGGCCCGGACGCCGCCCGCGACTTCGTCCAGGGTTTCATCGCCGCGCGCCTGGAAGAGGCGCCGTGCACCTGCCTGTGGCTGCTCGGCCTGCCGGCCATCCGCTTCGCCGGCCAGGCCGATGCCGAAGCCTACTACCAAGAACTCGAGGTCGACCTGCTCGGCAACGCCTGGGCCTTGCCCGGCCTTGAACTGTTGATGGACGAGCCGCAACGCAAGGCGGACGTCTGGAAAGCCATGCGCCAGCTGATGGCGCGCTGGAAGAGCGTTGAATGAGTGACTCGATCAGTTTCCGCCCGGCAACCGAGGCGGATCTGGATGCCCTGCTTAAGATCGAATATGCCGCCTTCAGCCACCCCTGGACCCGCGGCATCTTCCTGGATGCGCTGAAGTCCTATGAAGTGTGGCTGATGTTCGTTGGCCAGCAGCAGGTCGGCCATGGCGTGATCAACGTGATCATCGACGAGGCGCACCTGCTCAATATCACCGTCAAGCCGGAGAACCAGGGCTGCGGGTTGGGCCTGCGCCTGCTCGAGCACCTGATGGCGCGGGCCTTCCAGCTCAATGGCCGCGAGTGTTTCCTCGAAGTGCGCGCCAGCAACCAGTCGGCCTATCGCCTGTATGAGCGCTATGGGTTCAACGAGATCGGCCGGCGTCGAGACTACTATCCGGTGGCGGGCGGGCGCGAAGACGCGCTGGTGATGGCCTGTACGCTGCTGGAGGACTGAGGCGCGCCGCCGCGGGCACCGGTTCAAGCCAGTGCCAGGCGACGGCTGAGGTTCAGGCGGCGAGAATTAACGCTCGATTGCCAGGGCTACGCCCTGACCGCCGCCGATGCAGAGGGTCGCCAAGCCCTTCTTCGCATCGCGCTTGATCATTTCGTGCAGCAGGGTCACCAGCACCCGGCAGCCCGAGGCGCCGATCGGGTGGCCCAGGGCGATGGCGCCGCCGTTGACATTGACCTTCGCCGCATCCCATTCCAGCTGTTTGCCCACCGCCAGCGCCTGGGCGGCAAAGGCTTCGTTGGCCTCGATCAAATCCAGATCGGCCAATTGCCAGCCGGCCTTTTCCAGGCAGCGCTGGGTCGCGGACACAGGGCCGATGCCCATGATCGCCGGGTCCACGCCGGCGCTGGCGTAGGCGGCGATCTTCGCCAACACCGGCAAGCCCAGGGCCTTGGCCTTGGCGGCGCTCATCAGCAGCACCGCGGCGGCGCCGTCGTTGAGGCTGGAGGCGTTGCCGGCGGTGACGCTGCCGTCTTTCTTGAACGCGGCGCGCAGCTTGCCGAGGGATTCGGCGGTGGTGCCGGGGCGGGGTTGTTCATCGGTGTCGAACACCAGCGGCTCGCCTTTTTTCTGCGGGATGTGGATCGGGGTGATCTCGTCCTTGAAACGCCCGGCCTCGATGGCGGCCACGGCCTTGCGCTGCGACTCGGCGGCGAAGGCGTCCTGTTGTTCGCGGGTGAGGGCGTACTTGTCCACCAGGTTCTCGGCGGTGATGCCCATGTGGTAGTCGTTGAAGGCGTCCCACAGGCCGTCGGTGATCATGCTGTCGATCAGCTGGCCGTGGCCCATGCGCTGGCCGGTGCGCGCCGAAGGCATCACGTAGGGCGCCAGGCTCATGCTTTCCTGGCCGCCGGCGATCACCACCTCGGCGTCGCCGCAGCGGATGGCCTGGGTGGCCAGGTGCAGGGCCTTGAGGCCCGAGCCGCAGACCTTGTTCAGGGTCAGCGCCGGGACCTCGAAGGGCAGGCCGGCCTTCACGGCGGCCTGGCGGGCGGGGTTCTGGCCGGCGCCGGCGGTGAGCACCTGGCCGAGGATCACTTCGTCGACATGGGCCGGGTCCAGTTGGGTCTGGGCCAGCAGCTGGCGGATCACGGCGGCGCCCAGCTCCACGGCGGACACGTTGGCCAGGGCCCCCTGGAAACTGCCGATGGCAGTGCGGGTGGCGGCGACGATGACGACTTCGTTCATTGTTGTTCTCCGGGATGCGGGCGTGATCCTGACAGCATCCCCGCCCGGGGCTTATTTGAGAAGTTTGTTTTTCTTTGCCATTGATCTGAAATTCAAATGAATGATTGGTGCGGGTCGGTGCCTTCAATCGGGCAGGGCTAAGCTTGGCTGGTTCCCGCCAACCACAAGGGGTTCGACCATGCGCCATTCAGTGATCGCCATCACCTTGCTGCTCGCCAGCGCCGGTGCGTTCGCCAGGACCGAGTGCACCACCGCCGATCGCGGCACCTGGCAGGATGCCGAGAAGTTCCAGGCCCAGCTCAAGGAACAGGGCTACAAGATCAACAAGTTCCAGATCACCAAGGGCAACTGCTACGAGATCTACGGTTTCGACAAGGACGGCCGCAAGGTCGAGATCTACCACGACCCGGTGACGGGCAAGGCGGTCAAGACCGAGTACCGTAAGTGACCGTCAGCGTGCGGCTGTGGGACCCGTTGCTCAGGGTGTGCCACTGGTCGCTCGCGCTGGTGTTCTTCGGCGACTATTTCTTCAACGAGGCCGGTGACGACTGGCACCAGTGGCTGGGTTACTACGCCTGCGTGTGCCTGGTGATACGGCTGACGTGGGGCTTCGTCGGGCCGCGCAGTGCGCGCTGGGCGGACTTCTGGCCGACGCCTGCGCGGCTGCTGGGCCATGCCCGGGCGCTGTGGCGCGGTGAGCGTTATCACCGCCTGGGGCACACGCCGATCGGCGCGCTGGTGATGGTGCTGATGATGACCGGCATCGCCAGCCTGGGCCTGACCGGCTGGATGATGCTGGAGGTGGATGCGTTGTGGGGCGCCGAGTGGCTGGAAACCGTGCACAGCTGGCTGGCCGATGGCCTGCTGGCGCTGGTCTGCGTGCACCTGCTGGCGGCGCTGGTGGAGAGCGTGCGACTGCGCGAGAACCTGCCGTGGTCGATGGTGACGGGGCGGCGCAGGTCTACCGAGGACCCGTGAAAGTGGGGCCGCTTTGCGGCCCTTTCCGGCCGGTCCGACGCCTCGGCAAGGCCGCTCCTACAGGAGATAGCGTTTTCTCTGTAGGAGCGGCCTTGTGCCGCGAAAGGGCTGCGCAGCAGCCCCGGCAATCGTGCCTACACCGCCGGGCACTGGTTGGTCACGCAGTGAATCCCGCCCCCACCCGCCGCAATCGCATCGATATCCAACTGCACCACCTTGCGCCCCGGATACAGCTTCACCAGCAACGCCCGCGCCTTCTCGTCGGCACTGCGGTCACCGAACTGCGGCGCGATCACCGCGCCATTGATGACGAAGTAGTTGATATACCCCGCCGCGAAGTCCGGATTGTCCTCGCTGAACTTGCTGCGCCGAGGCTTGAGCGGTGGCGACATCGTGTGCACCTGCAACTTGCGGCCATCGGCATCGGTGGCGTTGCGCAGGATTTCCAGGTGCTCAAGGGTCACTTCGTGATCGTACGAGTCCGGATCGTTGTCCAGGTTCGCCACCACCACGCCGGGCGCCGCGAAGCGCGCGTAGAAGTCCACATGTGCATCGGTGATGTCCTTGCCCTTGATGCCCGGCAGCCAGATGATCTTGCGCAGCCCCAGCCGCTCCTTCAGCTCCGCCTCGACCTGAGCCTTGCTCCAACCCGGGTTGCGGTTGCTGTTGATCCAGCTGCTCTCGGTCATGATCCCGGTGCCGTGGCCGTCCACCTCGATACCGCCGCCTTCGCCCACCAGTTCGCTCTGCTGGTACTGGGCGCCGGCCAGCCTGGCGACGCGGGCTGCCAGCTTGGCGTCGTAGCGGTGCTGCTGCTTGCCGCCCCAGCCGTTGAAGTTGAAGTCCACCGCGCCCAGCGCGCCATCGTCGTCGACCACGAAGTTGGCGCTGATGTCGCGCATCCAGATATCGTCCAGCTCGGTCTCGACATAGGTGATGTTGTGGCTGCCGCATTCCTCCTCGGCGATGTCGCGCTCGCTGGCGCGGCAGAACACCGTCACCGGCTGGAACGCGGCGATGGCACGGGCGATGCGCCCGAGCGCGGCCTGGACGTCTTCGGTGAAGTCTTCCCAGATGGCGTCCTGGGCGCCGAAGGCGATGTAGGCGCGCTGGTGCGGTTCACCCTCGTCGGGCATGAACCAGCGACCGGCCTCGCTGGCGCGGGCGCTGTTGCTGCCGAACGGCAGGCCAAAGCTGGCGGCGGCGCCGAGGCCGGCGACGACGCTCATTTGCTGGAGGAAGGTACGGCGAGTGGGCATGGGGTCAGTCCTGTGCAGTCTTGAAACGGGTCCAGACGCGCATGCGCGCACGCATATCGGCCTGGGGGATGTCCTTGCCCGGGATCAGCCGGGTGTAGGTGGCATCGGCGAGGTAGATGTCCGGGTTGTCACGCAGGCGCGCGTCCACCAATGGGCGGGCCTTGGCGCTGGCGGTGGGGTAGCCGGTGAAGTTGCTGATCGCGGCCATGTTCTCCGGGCGCATGACGAAGTTGATGAAACGATAGGCGTATTCCGGGTGCTTGGCGTCGGCGGGGATGGCCATGGTGTCCATCCACACCGTGGTGCCTTCGCGGGGCACGCGGTACTGGAAGTCGATGGCCTTGCCGGCAGCCTCGGCGGTGCGCTGGGCCTGGATCACGTCGCCGCTGTAGCCCAGCGACAGGCAGGTGTTGCCGTTGACCAGCTCGGTGACCGGCTGTGACTGCAGCTTGCGCACATAGGGGCGAATGCCCTTGAGCAGTTCGCTGGCGGCGGCCAGGTCTTCGCGTTTGGCGCTGCGTGGTTCGCGACCGAGGTAGTGGAGGACCACGGCCAGCACTTCGTCGGGCGAGTCGATCATCGAGATGCCGCAGTCGGCGAACTTGGCCGCCAGCTCCGGTTTGAACAGCAGGTCGAGGCTGTCCAGCGGGGCGTCGGGCATGCGCTCGCGGATCTTCGCCGCGTCCATGGTCAGGCCGATGGTGCCCCAGGTGTAGGGCACGGTGGCCTGGCTGGCCTTGGGATAGCGCTCGTGCAGCTGGCGCAGACCGGGCTCGATGTCATCCAGCGCGGTCAGTTGCTGGCGGTCCAGCGGCCGCAGGCTGCCGGCGCGCATCAGCCGTTCGGCCACGGTGTCGCCGGGGAACACCAGGTCATAGCCGCTGCGCCCGGACATCAGCTTGGCCTCGAGCACTTCGCTGCCGTCCATGACGTCGTAGATCACCGGGATGCCGGTTTCGGCGGTGAAGCGCTTGAGGGTGTCCTCGGCAAAATAGTCGGCCCAGTTGTACAGACGCAGGGCTTCCTGCTCGGCCTGGGCAACGCCGGCGCAGGCCACCAGGGCGGCGATGGCGAGCAGTTTCGATGGACGGCTTGGCATGGTTCAGGCCCTCGCGGTTTGTGGGGTACGGCCGTCGAGGGTCATCAGCGGCGCATACATGCTGGGGCGACGGTCACGGTAGATGCCCCAGGTCAGGCGGTCCTCGCGCATGCCTTCCAGGTCCAGGTCGTGCAGCCACACGCCGCTGCTGTCGCGGTCGGCTTCTTGCAGCATGGCGCCTTTGTGGTCGCAGATGAATGACGAGCCGTAGAAGTGCATCGACAGGTTGTCGTCACTACGGGCGACCTCGTGGCCGACCCGGTTGGCGGCCACCACCGGCAGCAGGTTGGCGGCGGCGTGGCCACGCATGGCCATCTGCCAATGGTCGCGCGAATCCAACTCGGCGGCGCCCGGCTCCGAGCCGATGGCGGTGGGGAACAGCAGCACCTCGGCGCCCATCAGCGCCAGGCAGCGGGCGGTCTCGGGGAACCACTGGTCCCAGCAGATGCCGATGCCCAGGCGGCCGAAGGCGGTGTCCCAGACCTTGAAGCCGGTGTCGCCGGGGCTGAAGTACTCCTTCTCCTGATAGCCGATGGCGTTGGGGATGTGAGTCTTGCGGTAGATGCCCAGCAGGCGGCCGTCGGCGTCGGCCACGGTCAGCGAGTTGAAGAAGGCATTGCCGGCGCGCTCATACCAGCTCAGCGGCAGCACCACGCCCAGCTCCTTGGCCAGGGCGGCGAAGCGCTTGAGCAACGGGCTGTCGTGGTAGTCCTGGGCCAGGGCCTGGTGGCTGTGGCACTGCTCGATGCAGAAGTACGGGGTGGCGAACAGTTCCTGCAGCAGGATCACCTGGGCGCCCTGGGCGGCGGCCTCTCGCACCAGCTGCTCGGCACGGTCGAGGTTGGCGGCCAGGTCCCAGCTGCAGGCCATCTGCGTGGTGGCGATGCGCAAGGTGCTCATGGCCGCGCCCCCTGCCACGCTGGCTGCTGCTGGGTGATGCAGTGGATGCCGCCGCCACCGTGGGCGATGTGGTCGATGCGCACCGGCACGACCTCGCGGCCGGGGAAGGCCAGGGCCAGCTGCTGCGCGGCGGCCTGGTCGGCGTCGATGCCGTAGGCCGGCATGATCACAGCGCCGTTGGTCAGGTAGAAGTTGGTGTAGGAGGCGCAGAACACCTCGGCTTCGGTGTCCACGGCCGCCGTGGCCTCGTACAGGTCGAGCAGCTCGAACGAGCGGCCCTGGGCATCAGTGGCCAGTTCCAGGGCGCGGCGGTTCTCGCGGGCCACTTCGGCGTACACCGAACCCTGGTCGTGGGTGGCGTCCACCAGCAGCACGCCGGGGCGGGCGAAGGCGCACACGCCATCGACATGGCCGTCGGTCATGTCGCCGGTGACGTACTGCGGGTCGCCCGGCAGCCAGATGGTCTTGCGGATGCCCAGCAGGCGGGCGAAGCAGTCCTCGAAGTCGGCCTTGCTCAGGCCCGGGTTGCGGTTGGGATTGAGCAGCACCGACTCGGTGGTGATCAGCGTGCCTTCGCCGTCGACGTGGATGGCGCCGCCTTCGTTGCACAGCGGGGTGCTCAGGCCTTCGAGGCCGAGGTGGTCGAGGATGCGCCGGGCCAGGCTGCGGTCCTTGCCATGCTCGGACTTGTCGCCCCAGGCGTTGAAGCGCCAGCTCAGGCCGGCCACGCCCTGTTGCGGGTGGACGAGGAAGGTCGGGCCGCTGTCGCGGCACCAGCTGTCGTCCACGGCCAGTTCGACCAGCTCGATGCCGGGGCCGCACAGTTCGCGGGCAATGGCCATGGCCGAAGGATCGACCACCATCTTCACCGGCTCGAAGCGGGCGATGGCGGCGGCCACGCGGGCATAGTCGCGCTGCACGTCGGCCAGGGTCACGCCCCAGCCCGACTCCCACAGCGGCTTGTTGTGTGGCCAGATCATCCAGGTGGCGGCGTGGCGGGCCCATTCGGCAGGCATGCGCCAGCCGCTGTCGCGGGACAGGGTCATAGTGAACTCCGATCTATTAGGGATTGTTATCAACGAAGCCCGCCGTCGCGGGTGTTGCTGCCCATGTTATGGCTGGGAAAGTGGCGCGACAAACGATAGATTTAGCGTATTTCTGATTAGTCAGGCTTATCAGCATGCTCAAGCATTGGCCCCCGCTCAACGCCCTGCGTGGTTTCGAAGCCGCCGCCCGCCTGGGCAGCTTCCATAAGGCCGCCGAGGCCCTGAACCTCACCCAGTCGGCGATCAGCCAGCAGATCCGCAGCCTGGAAAGCTACCTGGAACAGCCCTTGTTTCATCGCAGCGGGCGCAGTGTCAGCCTGACCGATGCCGGGCATGACCTGCTCAGCACCACCCAGGCCTTGCTGCAGCAGCTGGCGGTGGGGATTCGTCGTCTCGACCAATACCGCAAGCCCAACCAGCTGGTGGTCAATACCACCCCGGCCTTCGCCCGGCATTGGCTGTTACCGCGCCTGGCGGATTTCCACCGGTGTCACCCGGACGTGGACCTGTGGCTGTTCACCAGCTTCGAGGTGCCGGACATGGCCAGCGAGACCATCGACCTGGCGATTCGCGACGATATCGGCCCGCAGGCTGAATGCAGCTTCACTGTGCTACACCAGGACACGCTGTATCCGGCTTGTCACCCGACATTATCCGAGACCGGGCGCACGACCTTGCACGGCGAGCGCGAGATGGACTGGAGCCATTGGCAGCTGGAGGGCGGCGAGGAGGTAGGGCAGCAGGGCAAGGGGCTGAATTTCTCCGACCCGGGGCTGCTGCTGGAGGCGGCGGGCGAGGGGCTGGGGATTGCCCTGGTCAGTCAGCTGCTGGCGCAGCGGATGGTCGACGAGGGACGTTTGCGGCCCTTGTCGGCACAGCGTGTACGCGGGCCGGTGTGGAGCTGCCTGGTGCATTGGGAAAGCCAGGAGGATCCGTTGGCGCGGCAGTTCCTGGCATGGTTGCGCGAAGCCTTGCAGCCAGCACCGTCCCTGTAGGAGCGGCCTTGCGCCGCGAAAGGGCCGCGCAGCAGCCCCAGATTTCGGAAGATCGCTGAAATTGCCGGGGCCGCTTCGCGGCCCTTTCGCGGCACAAGGCCGCTCCTACAAAATGTTCGAGGATTTTGAATCACCCCGTAATATGTGTCGGATATCCCGCGAGGGTAGTCTCACCCTCTAGATCAAACGGCAGCGCCCCGAATCCGGGTGCTGCCCCAGCCTAAACCTGACGAGGTACAGACATTGGCCATCATTCATCCCAAGGTTCGCGGTTTCATCTGCACCACGACTCACCCCAAGGGCTGCGAGCTCAACGTCCGTGACCAGATCGAAGCCACCCGCAAGCTGGGCGTGCGCGAGGATGGTCCGAAGAAAGTCCTGGTGATCGGCGCCTCCAGCGGCTACGGCCTGGCCGCGCGCATCACCGCGGCGTTCGGCTTCAAGGCCGATACCCTGGGCGTGTTCTTCGAAAAGCCGGGCACCGAGACCAAGCCCGGTACCGCCGGCTGGTACAACGCCGCCGCATTCGACAAGTTCGCCAAGGCCGAAGGCCTGTACAGCAAGTCGATCAACGGTGACGCCTTCTCCGACGAAGCCCGTGCCAAGGTCATCGAGCTGATCAAGACCGAAATGGGCGGCCAGGTCGACCTGGTGATCTACTCCCTGGCCTCGCCGGTGCGCAAGCTGCCGCAGACCGGTGAAGTGATCCGCTCGGCGCTCAAGCCGATCGGCCAGCCGTACAAGTCGACCGCCATCGACACCAACAAGGACACCATCATCGAGGCCAGCATCGAGCCGGCCACCGAGCAGGAAATCGCCGACACCGTCACCGTGATGGGCGGCCAGGACTGGGAACTGTGGATCGACGCGCTGAACGCCGCTGGCGTGCTGGCACCGCAGGCCCGCACCGTGGCCTTCAGCTACATCGGCTCCGACATCACCTGGCCGATCTACTGGGACGGCGCGCTGGGCAAGGCCAAGCAGGACCTGGACGAAACCGCCCAGCGCCTGGGCAAGAAAGTCGGTGGCAGTGCCAACGTTGCGGTGCTGAAGTCGGTGGTTACCCAGGCCAGCTCGGCGATCCCGGTGATGCCGCTGTACCTGTCGATGGTCTTCAAGATCATGCAGGAGAAGGGTATTCACGAAGGTACCCAGCACCAGCTGGACCGCATGTTCCGTGACCGCATGTACCGTGCGGACGGAGCGCCGGCTGCCCTGGACGACGAAGGCCGCCTGCGTCTGGACGACTGGGAACTGCGTGATGACGTGCAGGAGGCCTGCCGTACGATGTGGCCAAAAGTCACCACCGAGAACCTGTTCGAGCTGACCGACTACGCCGGCTACAAGAAGCAGTTCCTCAACCTGTTCGGTTTCGAGCGCGCTGACGTCAACTACGACGAAGACGTGGCCACCGACGTACGGTTCGACTGCATCGAGCTGTAAGCAAGTCCTTGACCGCGCAGCCGTTGATGACGGCTGCGCGGTTCCCGCCGACGACTTGTTAATATTCTGAAACAAATCACCCAATGGCCCTTTGCCATGGGCACCCCGCGCCTGATCTATACCCCAGCTATTGGCCTGGCAATTCCGCCGGGGCCGAGGAGGGAGCAATGGGCGCACTGCAAAAACTACAAGAACGCATTCGCCAGAAGGGCCTCAAGCGCACCTTCAAGACCTTGTTCGAACGTTACGTGTTCTTCCACTGGGAGCTGCTGTGGATGGAGCGCGACCTGGTCAGCCCGGTGCCGCCCTACAGCCTCAAGGCTCACACGCCGGTTACCCTGGCACAGATCACCACCGCCAACGCCGACGCCTTCGCCGCGTATTTCGGCGACCGCGTCGAGACCATGCGCGAGCTGGCCGCCGAGGGGCACACCGGACACATGTACCTGGACGAGCAAGGCGACGCCGTGGCGTTCATCTGGGCCAGCGTGGTCGACTATCACGACAAGCACTACTACGGTTGCACCTTCCCGGTGAAACCGGGCGAGTTCTTCGAATTCGGCGGCGAAATGACCCGGCCCTACTTCGGCAGCGAGCTGTCGGTGACGGCCCAGGTCGACCTGTGGAACGCCATGCGTGCCAAGGGCTGCCATAAGGTGGTGGATGTGGTGGAGACCCACAACGTGCCGGCCATGAAGCTGCACCTGCGCATGGGCTATCACGAGCAGGGGCGGGTGATGCATGTGTACGGCCTGTTCGGCTTCTGGAAGCTGTTCCGCGAAACCCGCTACGACGGCTCGCGCCTGGCGGTGCTGCGCAAGCCGGGCGTGGCGCGAGCCTTGCCGACTGCCTGAACCTATCGCGGGGCAAGCCCGCTCCCACGCCAACCGTGTATCTACGGGGCTGGCGTGGGAGCGGGCTTGCCCCGCGATAGGGCCGGTACAGCCAGCGATTTTTTTGCTAGCGTGGGCGCACGACAACAGCCCGTCCGCCAGCATGGCGCGACGCCGCAGGGAGCGCGCCATGAGCAGCCTCACCCAACCCGCCTGTGCCTTTCGTCATGTCGCCGCCGACGGCTACAGCCTCGGCGGATTCCGCTGGCGCCACGCCGAGCCCGATCCCGGGCGAGCGCTGGTGATCATCAACGCCGCCACCTCGGTGCGCTGCCGTTACTACTCGCGATTCGCCGACTACCTGTTCGCCCAGGGCTTCGACGTGCTCACCTATGACTACCGCGGCATCGGCGAATCGCGCCCGGCCACGCTGCGCGGCTTCCAGGCGTCCTGGAGCGACTGGGGGCGGCTGGACTTCGAGGCGATGCTGCAATTGGCCGTCGCCGAGCATCCCGGCCAGCCGGTGCATGTGGTCGGCCACAGTTTCGGCGGCTGGGCGCTGGGGCTGGCGCCTTCGGCGGCGCAGGTGCGCCATGCGGTGCTGGTGGGGGCGCAGTTCGCCTACTGGCGTGACTACGCGGCGGAGCAGCGTTGGCAGCTGTTCGGCAAATGGCATGTGCTGATGCCGCTGTTGACCCGGGTGTTCGGCTACTTTCCCGGCAAGCGCCTGGGCTGGCTGGAGGATACCCCGGCTGGTGTGGTGCACGACTGGAGCACCCGCACGCCGCGCTACGAGCACCGGCCCAGTGGGCGCCTGCTCGAGGCGGCGCCGTTCGAACAGGTGCGGGCGGCGACCCTGGCCGTCAGCTTGACCGACGATCCGTTCGGCACGGTGGCGGCCACCGAGAGGTTGTTGGGGTATCTGCGGCAGGCCGAGCGTCGGCACCTGCGGGTGGCGCCTGTGGATATCGCAGTGGAGGAGATCGGGCATTTCGCGTTCTTTCACGATCGGTTTCGTGAAAGTTTGTGGCCGATTGCGCTGGGATGGCTGCGAGAAGGGCAGTTGCAGGGCCAGGTGCCGGGTCGCGTTATCGGTTGAGGGCCCCATCGCGGGGCAAGTCGCATCGGCGCACCGCCGCTCCCACCAGCAGTGGGAGCGGGCTTGCCCCGCGATGGGCAAGACGCGAAGTCAGGCCACGCGCGTGAGCGGCTGGGCGGTGAACTTCACGCCGGCCAGCCCATGCTTGATCAGCGCACGGATATTGCCATGGTCGCTGCCCTCGGGGGTGGCCACCACGCTGCGGTAGTGCTCGCCGAAGGCCAACAGTGCTTCCTGGTCGCTCAGCCCTTCCAGCAGCGCCAGGCCCAGGGTCTTGCACGAGCCTTCGTTCTGCCCGGCGGCATTGTGCACGTCGCCGTTGTCGAAGGCCTGGGGCTGGTAGCTGTAGTTCGCGGCGATGAACGCCAGGGTGTCGGCGAAAACGTGTTCGCCGCTGGCGAGGCTGCTGCGCAGGGTGTTCAGGTCAGTCACGGGGTTTTCCTTGTTCAAACGCCGCCTGTTGCTCGGCGCTGGCTTCTTTCTGGTGTTGGGCTTTCCACTCGGCGTAGGGCATGCCGTACACCTGCTCGCGGGCAGCGTCCAGGCTCAGCTCGATCTGGCGATCGTCGGCGGCGGCCTTGAGCCATTTCGACAGGCAGTTGCGGCAGAAGCCGGAGAGGTTCATCAGGTCAATGTTCTGCACGTCGGTGCGTTTCTGCAGATGGTCGACCAGGCGCCGGAACGCGGCGGCTTCGAGTTCGAGCTGTTGTTGCGGGGTCATGGGCGGTCTCTTCAGGTCATGCGGTTCTTCAGATGGCGGCCACCGTTGATGACCACCTGGCTGCCGGTGCTGTACTGGCTTTCGAGCAGGAACAGCACGGCGTCGATCAGCGGGCGGGCGCCGGGTTCGAATTCGAGCAGGGCCTTTTTCAGGGTCTGCTGGCGGTACTGCTCGTCGCCGCCTTCCTTGAGGATCAACAGGCCCGGCAGGATACCGTTGACCCGCACCTTGGGCGCGTACTTTTCGGCGAACGACAGCACCATGTTCTGCAGCGCGGCCTTGGTCGCGGCGTAGCCGATATGGCTCTTGCTGCCGCGCGAGGAGGTCTCGTCGCAGATGTGGATGATATCGGCCTTGTCCACCTTGTTCAGCCACTCGCCGAGGGCCAGGTTGAGGTGGTAGGGCGCCTCGACGTGCAGGCGGAACATGGTGTCGAGGTTGTCCAGGCCGTCGTCGAGCCACAGCGAGGCGTTGTGGATGATCCCGCGCAGGCCGTCGTAGTGGCCGTGCAGGTGGTCGATCAGGGCCTGGCGGTCTTCACTGCGGGTCAGGTCGGCCTGGAACTGCCGGATGTTCGGGTGGGCCGCCTGGGCATGCAGGCTGCGGCTGGCGCTGACCACCGTATGGCCGGCCTGGGCCAGCTCCAGGGCCAGGGCCAGCCCGACGCGCTGGCTGGCGCCGGTGATGAGGATTGGGCTGTTCATGTGCGGGCGGTCTGTTCGTCTGTCCGTGCGTGATGCCCCAGCATACCCGAACTGCGCGGCCTTGCGAGCCCGTGCCTCAGCGGCTGCGCAGCCCCTGGGGGCGGTCGCTCGGGGCCTGCGGCGCGGCGTTCAGCCAGCCGGCCAGCAAACGGGTGGACAGCGGGATGAACAGGTACACCATCAACGGAGTCAGGGCCAGGGTGCTGAGCAGCACGCGGGGCAGCAGCTCCAGCGCTGCCAGCCAGTGGCCGAACACCAGGTTGAACAGCAGCGAGACCGGGAAGAACGCCAGCCAGATGGCCGTGGCCTGTTTCCAGCGTGGCGGTTTTTGCACCGTATTGGTGCCGAACCAGTCGTCGATGCCGCTCACGCGCCTCTCTTTGGGGCGTTCGAACAGGCCGTCGCCGCGCTCCAGCCAGGTCCGGCGCGAGGCAGAATGCTCCCAGGCGTGCAGGGTCTGCTCGTCTGTGAAGCGGAAGATGATCTGGAATTCATCGCCCTCGGCCGGCGGCGCGAGGATGCCCGAGCCCAGGTAACCGGGGAAGTCGGTGGCCAGCTGCTCGCCTTCGTGCAGCCAGGCCAGCAGGTCCTGGTAGCGGCCACAGGCGGCGCGGCGCGACACCATCAAGGTGACGGGTGGGGTAGACATTGTGTATCTCCTGGCGACGGGGCTGGCGGGTAGCCGGCCCCTTGGCATGCGGCCCGGGGTGGTGGGCGGCGCAGGCGTGCTTGCAAGAATCGGGCGCAGATTATGCGCGAACACGCATGACCGGTCAGTTTCAGCGGCTGGACGGTCGTCAGAAGGCGGCAGGGGCCTGGGCGTGCAGCTCGGGGTGAGCCTGGCGGTGGGCCTGCAGGATGTACTCGCGCAGGCGTTCGATTTCTTCGGCCGGGCTATGTGACAGGTCATAGGCGGCCAGGCGCGGGCCGATGCGTCGGCGCAGCACGCCGTGCAGGCCGATCGGCGGGATATCCGCGGCGGCGAAGCGCAGCTTGAAGCGGGACGGCGCCTCGCGCTGGCCACGGACTTCCAGCAGCACGCCCTTGAACGAGATGTCCCGCACCCACAGGTCGCTGGCCTGGCCATGGTCGTCGAGCAGGGCGCTCGGCCGCTCCAGCGACAAGCGCCAGGGCCGCAGCATGGGGCCGTCCTCGTAGATGTCCGGCGAGCCCAGTTGCAGGTGCAGGGCGTGGAATTCATCCTCGACCAGTTGCAGAGGGAAGCTTAACTGCTGGTTGTTGAAGCTGGCCTGCAGGGTCACCTGCTCGTTGGCCACCAGGCGGGTGAGCAGGTCCTTCAGACGACGGTCGCCATTGACCAGCAGGCTCGACATGGGGTCGGCCAGGTTCAGCTGGGGCGAATGCTGCATGTCCTGGATGAAATCCAGTTCGTCCTGGGAGAGTAGGGCGTCTGCTTGCATGGTCGAACTCGAAGGGGCGATCGGTAAGGGCGATTTCTTCACGGTGGTGGACAGTGGGCAATACGCTTCGTTCCGGTCATTCGTCGGATAATCCTAAAGTGTGTGACTTTAGGCATAGGCGGCCTTTTGCCACTGTCGAGTGTTAGTATCCTACGTTTTCACTCAGTTTCGGAATCCTCACCCGATGAAAGTCGCCATTATTTCCGGTTCGGTATACGGCACCGCCGAAGAAGTCGCCCGTCACGCCGAGTCGCTGCTCAAGGCCGCCGGCCTTGAAGCCTGGCACGCCGCCCGCGCCACCCTGCAGGACATCGAGGGCTTTGCCCCGGATGCGTTGTTGGCAGTGACCTCGACCACCGGCATGGGTGAACTGCCCGACAGCCTGATGCCGCTGTACAGCACCATTCGTGACGTGCTGCCGGCGGCCTGGCGTGGTTTGCCGGGGGCGGTGATCGGCCTGGGCGACTCGAGCTATGGCGACACCTACTGCGGCGGCGGCGAGCAGATGCGCGAGCTGTTTGCCGAGCTGGGGGTGAACGAGGTGTTGCCGATGCTGCGGCTCGATGCCAGCGAGACCGTGACGCCGGAGACCGATGCCGAGCCGTGGTTGGCGGAGTTTGTGGCTGCCCTTGAAGGCTGATGTTGCCTGGACCGGTCCTATCGCGGGGCAAGCCCGCTCCCACGAAAGCTGCATGATGCTCGTGGGAGCGGGCTTGCCCCGCGATAGGGCCGGTCGCCTCAACGAATGGCTGAATGTTCGCGCAACAACGCCAGCCACGCCTGCGCCGCCCGCGACAGATAAGCCCCGCGCCGCCAGATGAAGGCGATATCCCAGCGCAGATGTTCCGGCGCCCGCAACGGCAAACGCACCACCCCGGACCGCTCCAGCGCCCGCGCGACGATCGCCGGCAGCAACACCACGCCTTGACCGGCCGCCACCAGCGCGGCGAGAAAGTCCGCCTGGCCGCTGCGTCCGCCTTCCCTGGGCGTAAAACCCTCCTGCTGGCAGGCACTGAGCAACCGATCATTCAACACGAAGCTGCGCTGGTACAGCAGGAACGGCGTGTCGGCCAGTTGCGCCAGGGCGACGTCGGCTTGCCCGGCCAGCGGGTGGCCGGCGGGCAGCAGTGCCTCCAGTGGCTCATTGCAAAAGGCTTGGTAATCGAACGCCGGATCGCTCGGCGTCAGGCTGCCGCCCAGTTCCAGCTCGCCGCTTCTCACCGCCTGCTCGACCAGGCGGCTGCCGCCTTCGAGCAGTTGGATCGAGATGTTCGGATG
This sequence comes from Mitsuaria sp. RG, assembly GCF_028369275.1. Lineage (NCBI taxonomy): Bacteria > Pseudomonadati > Pseudomonadota > Betaproteobacteria > Burkholderiales > Sphaerotilaceae > Roseateles > Mitsuaria sp. RG. The sequence goes on along the minus strand of NZ_JAQMYQ010000021.1, from coordinate 17,188 downwards.
CCGCCGCCGGTACTCGGCGAACAACCCGGCGAACAACGCGTCGCTGCCCAGCAGCGGTAGGCCCAGGCGCAGCTCGCCGCGGGCCATCTGGCTGAGGTCGTCCAGTTCGCTCTGCAGCTCCTGGCGCTGGCGCAACAGCGCCTCGCCCCGCTCCAGGACGATGCGCCCGGCGGCGGTCAGCAGCAATTGCGAACCCTGACGTTCCAGCAGGGGCTGGCCGATAGCCTGTTCCAGCTGGGCGACCTGCTTGCTCACCGCCGACTGGCTGATGTGCAGGGTGGTCGCCGCCTGGGTGAAGCCGCCCTTGTGAACGACCTCGATAAAACTGCGCAGCTGTTTGAATTCCATGATCGCTCGATTCCATTCTGGAATGGCTGCCAGTCTAACAATTCGCTTCTGGCCTAGGTACGCGACTTCTACAATGGGCACGTTGTCGAGGAACCCCGCCATGAATCCTGAATTGCTGAAGAAAACCCTGCGCCTGCTCGCCGAGCTGACGGTGTTGCTGGGCCTGTTCCTGATCGGTGGCCAGCTGGCCGCCTGGCTGGCCTGGCCGATCCCCGCCGGGGTGATGGGCCTGGCGCTGCTGCTGGTGCTGTTCGCGACCGGCGTGCTCAAGCCGGCCACCCTGCAACTGGGCGCCGGCTGGCTGATGGCCGAGATGCTGCTGTTCTTCATCCCGGCGCTGATGAGCCTGCTCGACTACGGCAGCCTGCTGCGCAGCGAAGGCTGGCGCATCCTGCTGGTGATCGCCCTGAGCACGCTGCTGGTGATGGTGGTCACCGCGCTGACCGTGGAACTGGTTTGCCGCTGGAGGTTGCGCCATGAGCCTTGAACCCATGCCGCTGTTCTGGCTGGCGTTGACCCTGGGCGCCTACCTGGGCAGCCGCTGGCTGTACCGGCGCAGCGGGCGCTACCTGCTGTCGCCGCTGATCCTGGTGCCGGCGCTGCTGCTGGCGGTGGCCGTGCCGCTGCACACCGCCTACGCCGAATATGCCCGCAACACCCACTGGCTGATGGGCGTGCTGGGCCCGGTCACCGTCGCCTTCGCGGTGCCGATCTGGCAGCAGCGGGCACTGCTGGCGCGCCACTGGCCGGCGCTGCTGGTGGGCATGCTGGCCGGCAGCGTGGCCTCGATCGGCAGTTCCTGGGCGCTGGCGCACCTGCTGGCGCTGGACGATGCGGTCAGCCTGTCGCTGCTGCCGCGCTCGATCACCACGCCGTTCGCCATGCCGGTGGCCCAGGACCTGGGCGGCGTGCCGGAGCTGACGGCGGTGTTCGTGATGTTCACCGGCGTGCTCGGGGCGATGTTCGGCGGCATCCTGCTGCGCTGGCTGCCACTGCGCACGCCGTTGGCGCGGGGCGCGCTGTTCGGCGTCGGCGCCCATGGTGCGGGCGTCAGCCGGGCCCAGGAGGTCGGCCGCGAGGAGGGCTCGGTGGCCGGCCTGGTCATGGTCCTGACCGGGCTGCTCAACCTGCTGGCGGCGCCGCTTTTGATGAAGTTGATCTGACCGTTCGTGCCACTGACTCGCACGGTCATCAGGCTGGCTGCCAAGGCGACTTATCACCTTCGTATAGGCTTCTAGACTGAGCCTCGACATAGAGAGCACATGTATGTGCCGAGGTGACATGCAATGAACGCAGCCTTGCCCTCTTCCGACACTTATCCACCGGGACGACCGTGATGCCACTGGCCGAGATTCCATTGTGCGTCTGGCGCACCCGGAGCCAGGGTTTCACCTTCCGGGGCCAGAGCATCCGCTACTGGACGGCAGGGCAAGGAGAGCCCCTGCTATTGCTTCACGGTTTCCCCACGGCCAGCTGGGATTGGCACTACCTGTGGGCACCCCTGACCCAGCGTTTTCGCGTGGTGGCCTGCGACATGCTCGGCTTCGGCGACTCGGCCAAGCCCGCGGACCACGACTACAGCCTGCTCGAGCAGGCCGACCTGCAGCAGGCGTTGCTGGCGCACCTGCACATCGACCAGCCGGTGCACCTGCTGGCCCATGACTACGGCGGCAGTGTCGCCCAGGAGCTGCTGGCCAGGCACCATGAACAGCGGCTGGAGGTGGCCAGTTGCGTGTTCCTCAACAGTGGGCTGTTCCCCGAGAGTTGCCGCGTGCTGCTGGTGCAAAAGCTGCTGCTCAGCCGCCTGGGCTGGCTGGTCGGGCGCTCGTTCGGGCGCGACGACCTGGTGCGCAACGTCACCCAGGTCTACGGCCCCTGCACCCACCCCAGCGAAAGCGCCCTGGACGACTACTGGAGCCTGATCGCCTCCAACCGCGGCCCACGCATCCTGCACCGGCTTATCAGCTTCCTGCCCGAGCGCAGGGCCCAGCGCGAACGCTGGGTCGCGGCGCTGCAACGCCCGGGCGTGCCGCTGCGCTTCATCAATGGCGCGGTGGATCCTTTGTCCGGCGCGCACATGGTCGAACGCTACCGCGAACTGGTGCCGGAGCCCGACACCGTGGTGCTGCAGGGCATCGGCCATTACCCGCACACCGAGGCGCCGGTGCAGGTGCTGCGCCACTACCTGGCCTTTCGTGAGCAACCGATGAGCTATGTGCCGCTGAAGGTCGCCTGGTCCTGACCGGGCGATCATCGCCGGGCGTTATCGGGCGGCATTCGCCACGGTGCGCTTGATTGCCCGGCCCCGGCGGCTGGCGGAGACTGCGTTGCATCCCTTCATTGCCAGGAGCCTTGAGCATGAGCGAACCAGTACGTCTGCAGGATCGAGTGGTGATCGTCACGGGGGCCGGTGGCGGCCTGGGCCGGGCCCATGCGCTGCTGTTCGCCGCGCGCGGCGCGCGGGTGGTGGTCAACGACCTGGGCGGGTCGACCCACGGCGAAGGCGCCAACGCAACGGCGGCCGACCGCGTGGTGGAGGAGATCCGCGCCGCGGGCGGTTCGGCGATCGCCAACCATGACTCGGTCACCGACGGCGCACGCATCGTCGAGCAGGCCCTGGATACCTACGGCCGCGTCGATGTGCTGGTCAACAACGCCGGCATCCTGCGCGACAAGACCTTCCACAAGATGGAGGACAGCGACTGGGAGCTGGTCTATCGCGTGCACGTCGAGGGCGCCTACAAGGTTACCCACGCCGCCTGGCCGCACCTGCGGGCGCAGAACTGGGGGCGGGTGATCTTCACCTCGTCCACTTCGGGCATCTACGGCAACTTCGGCCAGGCCAACTACGGCATGGCCAAGCTCGGCCTTTACGGGCTGACCCGCACCCTGGCCATCGAAGGCCGCAAGCACGGCATCCTGGTCAACGCCATCGCCCCGACCGGCGGCACGCGCATGACCGAGGGGCTGATCCCGCCGCAGGTGTTCGAGCGGCTGCAACCCGAGCTGATCAGCCCGCTGGTGGTGTACCTGGGCAGCGATCAGTGCCAGGACAGCGGCGAGCTGTTCGAGGTGGGCGGCGGCTGGGTCGGCAAGGTGCGCTGGGAGCGCAGCCAGGGCGTGGGTTTCGACCCGCGGGAAGGGTTCACGCCCGAGCAGGTGGCGGACAACTGGGCGCGGATTGGCGACTTCGAGGGTGCCGGGCATCCGCAGGACAGCCTGCAGGCGTTGCAGCAGATGATGGCGAACCTGCAAAAGCATCCGTTGGGTTGAGGCGCGCGTATCACGGCATGGTCGGGTTTGCGTGCGTGGCATGTGAGCAGGCTTGTGAGCGGGCATGCGAGCGGGGTATGCGTGGGAGCGGGCTTGCCCCGCGATGAGGCCGGTCCAGGCAACGGCGCCACATGGCACGGGCTTCGCCCGTGATCGCGGGGCAAGCCCGCTCCCATGCAGCCTCGCTCGCATACCCGCTCGTACGCAGCCCCCGCTCGCACGCAGCCCGTACCAAGCCCGCTCTCAACCAGCCCATTCCCACCAGATTTTGCCAAGCGATTCTTGCACAAATAAAAAAGGCCGCTGCAATCGCAGCGGCCAATCGAGACGTTAGATCAAGGAGCTTCAAAATCAACGTCGGTGAACCTGAGCGGGCGCGAAAGGCGGGGGGGAGAGCCCTTCGTGCCGGCCAGTGAGATCAGAATAAGCGCTTGAACCCGCGGGAAAAATAGCCGCTTATGACATTCACCTTTACGTTTCGGGTAAAAGTGCAAGGCGGACTATAGCCAGCCTGTGCAGTGAAAATCCGTAATGCTTTGTAAGCCCTTTCACTGATCCGCGCCGTATCCCATCCGCCAACTGGTGGCCTGGGTGGCGGCGAGCAGGCGTCGGGCGGCCGGGCCGTGCTCGTCGGCATGGAAGATCGAGGTCGGCCCGACCACGGTCATCACCGCGGCGACCTGGCCCATGGCGTTGAACACCGGCGCGGACAGCGCATCCACCCCCGGCATCAGCAACCCGTGCACATGGTGCAGGCCGCGCTGGCGGATCTGCTCCAGCAGGGGCGCATAGTCGTCCGCCTTCTGGCCGAGCGTGGCCAGCTCCTGGTCGCGCAGCTCCACGGTCTCCCGTTCGGGCAGATGGGCAGCGAACACCAGCCCGGTGGACGAGCTCAGCAACGGCAGCACCGAGCCGATCTGGGTCACCACCGTCACCGCCCGCACCGCTGGCTCGATGCTCACCACGGTCGCGCCCTGGTTGCCCCACACGGCGATGAAGCAGCTTTCGTTGAGCTCGTCGCGCAGCTGCGACAGCGGCAGCGCCGCGACCTTCAGCACATCGATGCTGCCCAGGGCCGCCATGCCCACCCGCAACGCCTCGCGCCCGAGCCCGTAGTGGTTGGTGGCCGGGTCCTGCTCGGCGAAGCCGCTGGCGATCAGTGCCTGCAGGTAGCGGTGCACCTTGCTCGCAGGCATCTCGACATGCTCGGCCAGGCGTGACAGCGAGGTGGAGGGGGAGAGTTCGGCCAGGGCCTTGAGGATGTCGGTGCCGACTTCCGCCGAGCGGACCTTCTGTTTGCCGTTGTCGGCACTGCTGCTGGCTTTGGCCATGGGGGGCTTCTATGCAGATTTCATGGAGTGGCGCCTTTATAGCTTGACGCCTGCGCGCGGGCAAATTACGTTATTCGTAATCTGATTACGATAAAAACAATGCAGACGCGCTGCCGCCCTTGGTGCCGGTTTCAGGATCGGGCCCGCAGCCAGCTGCCCGCAACGGCTCCCAGCAGCCCGGAGGCACCGATGACCCGCGACACTTCCCCTGAACTCGAGTACCTGAGCGGCTTCGGCAACGAATTCGCCAGCGAAGCCTTGCCCGGCGCCCTGCCGGTCGGGCAGAACTCGCCGCAGAAGGCGCCCTATGGGCTGTACGCCGAGCTGCTGTCGGGCACTGCCTTCACCATGACCCGCAGCGAACTGCGCCGTACCTGGCTGTACCGCATTCGCCCGTCGGCGCTGCACCCGCGTTTCGAGCGTCTGGAGCGCCAGCCGCTGACCGGCGCGCTGGGCGCCATCAACCCCAATCGCCTGCGTTGGAGCCCCCAGCCGATCCCGTCCGAACCGACCGACTTCATTGACGGTTGGGTGCCCATGGTGGCCAACTCGGCATCGGAAAAGCCGGCTGGCGTGAGCATCTACATCTACCGCGCCAACCGTTCCATGGAGCGGGTGTTCTTCAATGCCGACGGCGAGCTGCTGCTGGTGCCCGAGCAAGGCCGCCTGCGCATCGCCACCGAGCTGGGCGTGCTCGTGGTCGAGCCGCTGGAGATCGCGGTGATCCCACGGGGCATGAAGTTCCGGGTCGAACTGCTCGATGCCCAGGCCCGTGGCTACATCGCCGAGAACCACGGTGCGCCGCTGCGCATTCCGGACCTCGGCCCGATCGGCAGCAACGGCCTGGCCAACCCGCGTGACTTCCTCACCCCGGTCGCCCATTACGAAGAAAGCACCGGCCCGGTGCAGCTGGTGCAGAAGTTCCTCGGCGAACACTGGGCCTGCGAGCTGCAGCATTCGCCGCTGGACGTGGTTGCCTGGCACGGCAGCAACGTGCCGTACAAGTACGACCTGCGCCGCTTCAACACCATCGGCACGGTCAGTTTCGACCACCCCGATCCGTCGATCTTCACCGTGCTGACCTCGCCCACCAGCGTGCATGGCATGGCCAACATGGACTTCGTGATCTTCCCGCCGCGCTGGATGGTGGCCGAGAACACCTTCCGTCCACCATGGTTCCACCGCAACCTGATGAACGAGTTCATGGGCCTGATCCACGGCGCCTACGATGCCAAGGCCGAAGGCTTCCTGCCCGGCGGCGCCTCGCTGCACGGGGTGATGAGTGCCCACGGCCCGGACGCCGAGACCTGCGACAAGGCCATCTCGGTGGACCTGGCGCCGCACAAGATCGACAACACCATGGCCTTCATGTTCGAGACCAGCCAGGTGCTGCGTCCGAGCCGCCAGGCCCTCGAAAGCCCGCAGTTGCAGGCCGACTACGATAGTTGCTGGGCCACCTTGCCGAGCACCTTCAACCCGAACCGGAGATAACCGATGAACCACAACGCCATTGCCCGCAGCTGGGTCGAGCACGCCAACGGGCACCGCGACTTCCCGCTGCAGAACCTGCCCCTGGGCATCTTCAGCCGCCCAGGGCAGGCGCCACGTTGCGGCGTGGCCATCGGCGACGCGATCCTCGACCTCGAGGTCGTGCTGGCCGCCGGCCTGTTCGACGGTGCGGCCAAGGCCGCCGTCGAAGCCACCGTCGGCGGCGCGCTGAACGCTTTCTTCGCCCTCGGCCGGGCGGCCCGCGTGGCCCTGCGCGAGCGCCTGCTGGTACTGCTGGGCGAGGGCAGCGAGCACCAGGCTGCGCTGAAGGCCGCGCTGTACCCGGCCAGCGAATGCCAGCTGCACCTGCCGGCGAAGATCGGTGACTACACCGACTTCTATGTCGGCATCGAGCACGCCAAGAACGTTGGCAAGCTGTTCCGCCCGGACAACCCGCTGCTGCCCAACTACAAGCACGTGCCGATCGGCTACCACGGCCGCGCCTCGACCATCCGTGCCTCCGGCGCCGATGTGCGCCGTCCCAAGGGCCAGACCCTGCCGGCGGGCCAGACCGAGCCGAGCTTCGGCCCTTGCGCGCGCCTGGACTACGAGCTGGAACTGGGCATCTGGATCGGCCAAGGCAATGACATGGGCCAGCCAATCCCGGTGGGCGATGCCGCCGAGCACGTGGCCGGCTTCTGCCTGCTCAACGACTGGTCGGCGCGGGACATCCAGGCCTGGGAATACCAGCCGCTGGGCCCGTTCCTGTCCAAGAGCTTCATCACCACGGTGTCGCCATGGGTCGTCACCGCCGAGGCCCTGGAACCGTTCCGTTGCGCCCAGCCGGCCCGTCCGGAGGGTGACCCGCAGCCGCTGTCGTACCTGCTGGACAAGCGCGACCAGGCCGCCGGCGCCTTCGACATCGAGCTGGAAGTGCTGCTGCTGACCGAGCGCATGCGCGAGCAGAACCTGCCGGCTCATCGCCTGACCCTGAGCAGCACCCGCAGCATGTACTGGACCGTGGCGCAGATGGTCGCCCACCACAGCGTCAACGGCTGCCAGCTGCAACCGGGCGACCTGTTCGGCTCGGGCACCCTGTCGGGCGCCGCGCCGGGGTCGTTCGGCAGCCTGCTGGAGATCACCGAAGGCGGCAAGCACCCGGTGGAACTGGCCAGTGGCGAGGTGCGCAAGTTCCTCGAGGACGGCGACGAGATCATCCTGCGCGCCCGTTGCGTGCGCGAGGGCGTGGCCAGCATCGGCTTCGGCGAGTGCCGCGGCACCATCGTCGCGGCCAACTGAGGGGCAGGGCGATGGAACTGTTCACCTACTACCGCTCCACCTCGTCGTTTCGGGTACGCATTGCCCTGGCGCTCAAGGGCCTGGATTACCAGGCCTTGCCTGTGAACCTGCTCAAGGGCGAGCAGCGCGGCGCGGACTATCTGGCGCTCAACCCCCAGGGCCGGGTGCCGGCCCTGCGCCTGGAGAGCGGCGAGCTGCTGGTGCAGTCGCCGGCGATCATCGAGTACCTGGAGGAAGCCTTCCCCGAAACGCCACTGCTGCCCCGTGGACCTGAAGCCCGGGCCAGGGTGCGCGGCGTGGCGGCGATCATCGGTTGCGATATCCACCCATTGCACAACGTCAGCGTGCTCAACCAGTTACGTCAGTTGGGGCACGAAGAGGCCCAGGTCAACCAGTGGATCGGCCACTGGATCAGCCAGGGGCTGGCGGCGGTCGAGCAATTGATCGGCGATGAGGGCTTCTGCTTCGGGGCGACGCCGGGCCTGGCCGACGTCTACCTGATCCCGCAGCTGTACGCGGCCGAGCGCTTCAACATCGACCTTGGTGGCTACCCGCGCATTCGCCGGGTGGCCGCCCTGGCCGAGCAGCACCCGGCCTTCCACCAGGCCCACCCGGCGAGGCAGCCCGACACCCCCGACTGACCACAAACTCATTGTGTTGGCAGGGGCACTGTGGGAGCGGGTTTACCCGCGAATGCAAGGGTGAGGCCACCGACGCTTTCGCGGGTAAACCCGCTCCCACAGGTACTGCTTCAGCCCGCAGGAGCTAGCTCCTGCAACGACCATCGCGATCCCATGGCATAACAATAAAAGACAGGTACCTTGCGATGCATAACCAGATAGCCAGCTTTCGCGCGGCGCTCGACGCGCGCCCGGTGTCACCCTACCAATGGCGCCTGCTGCTGCTGTTGATCCTGCTGTTGGTCACCGATGGTTATGACGCCCAGGTGCTGGGCTATGTGATTCCCGCGCTGGCCCAGGACTGGGGCCTGGAAAAGGCCGCCTTCGGGCCGGTGTTCAGCGCCAACCTGCTGGGCCTGACGGTCGGCTCGCTGGCGGTTACGCCACTGGCCGACCGCTTCGGCGTGCGTCGGGTGCTGCTGTGCTGCGTGCTGCTGTACGCCAGCCTGACGGTGCTGATGGTGTTTGCCACCTCGCTCGACAGCCTGATGCTGGCGCGTTTTCTCTGCGGCATCGGCATGGGCGGCGCCATGCCCAGCGCCATGGCGCTGATGGCCGACTACGCGCCGCCTCGACTGCGCACCCTGATGGTGACCCTGGCGGCCTGCGGCTTTTCCCTGGGCGGAGCGGCGGGTGGTTTCGTCGCTGCGGGCTTCATCGACCATTACGGCTGGCAGGCGGTGTTTCTCGCCGGTGGCGTGGCGCCGCTGCTGTTGTTCCCGTTCCTGGCCTTGTACCTGCCCGAGTCGCTGCCGCGCCTGCTGCGCGATGCGCCGCCGTATGCCCGGTTGCAAAGGATTGCCACCCGCCTGCTGCCGGGCTGGCAGGTGCCGGCGGCACAGGTCGCCAGCGATGAGCCAGCGGACAGCAAGCTCACCATGGTCGCGTTGTTCCGCGACGGTTTCGCCCGGCCGACCTTGCTGCTGTGGGGCACCTTCTTCGTCAGCCTGATCCTGCTGTATTTCATGATCAGCTGGCTGCCGTCGCTGCTGCAGGAAAGCGGCCTGGCGCTGAACCAGGCCAACCTGGTCACTTCGCTGTTCCTGTTCGCCGGCACATTCGGCGCGGTGTGCCTGGCCTGGTGCGCCGACCGAATGAAGAACAAGGCCCACCTGTTGGCCGGCGTATTGCTGGGGGCGGCAGTTTTCAGCGTGCTGGTCGGCCTCAACCACGACGACCCGCGCTGGCTGGTGCCCAGCGTGTTCGCCGCAGGCTTCTGCATCATCGGTGGCCAGCTGACGCTCAATGCCTTCGTCAGCAACTTCTACCCGGCCCAGGTGCGCGCCACAGGCACCGGCTGGGCCCTGGGCGTCGGGCGCTTCGGCTCGATCCTTGGACCGCTTATCGGTAGCTTGCTGCTGACCCTGCACATGCCGGTGGAGCAGATCTTCTTCTTCTGCGCCATCCCGGCATTGCTTGGGGCGCTGCTGGTCAGCCAGGTGCGGGCGCCACGGCCACGTGAAGTGGCGCCCAAGGCTGAAGCGCTAGTGGATTGAGCGCTTGCCGCTGGGCAGTTGGCCGATGCGTTCGCTGAGTTTCAGGCGTTGCAGCGGGTCGTCGGTCAGCAGCAGGGCGTGTTCCAGGTCGAAGCGTTCGGCCTGGGGGCAGTCCAGATGCTGGTACAGCGTGGCGCGGGCCAGGTAGTCGTTGACCTGCACCGGACCCAGTTGCATGACCCGTTCGGCATCGACCAGCGCGGCCAGGTCGTTGTCGTTACTGCTGTGCAACTGGCGCAGGTTGCGCGACAGGCGCTGGAGCATCTGCATCGGCGAGGCGCTGCGCAGGTGTTCGGCGGTCAGCGGCATCTGCGGGCCGAACTGGCGGGCGAGCAGTTCGCGGCAGTCGTTGGGGTAGAGGCGACGACCGCCGCAGGGGTCGAGCAGGTGATCGGCGCCGGGCACGCGCAGCAGGAAGTGGCCGGGGAAATTGACGCCTTCCAAGGGAATCGACAGGCGGCGGGCCAGCTCCAGGGCGAGAATGGCCAACAGCAACGGCTGGCCGCGACGGCGTTGCAGCACCTTGTCCATCAAGGCCGCCTGCGGTCGCAGCGGGTGGTACTCGTCCTGCTGGTAACCCAGGGCGTTGAGCTGGCGCAGCAAGGGCTGGGCCAGCTCGTTGAGCGGCAGCATCGGCAGGTTGGTGCTGACGTCGCGTTGCAGTTCGTGTAGCCGGGCCAGGCCGGCCGCGGGCTCGACGTTGCGGTCATGCTCGGCGGCGATCCACAGGGTGGCCTCCAGCAGGGCGACCGGCTCGCGTTCCAGGCAGGCCAGGCAGGCTTGGCGTGGGTTCATGGGACCTCTCCATCACGCTTAACTTGTAGCCCTGGCGCGGCTTTTCGTCCAGTGGTCCGCCCGTGCGGTGTCCGGCCTCGACCTGTTTATACTGGTAGGAGCACCTCGTTGGGGAGCCCGTCCATGTTCGAGCTCATGCAAAGCACCCGCGCCCAGTCACTGCACCTGTTCATCGACCCACCCACGGGCCTGAAGGCCGTGGTGGTGATTCACAGCGAACAGCTGGGACCGGCCATGGGCGGCTGCCGCTACCTGCCCTATGCCGACGACGAGAGCGCCATGACCGACGCCATCCGCCTGGCCCAGGGCATGAGCTACAAGGCGGCCCTGGCCGGGCTGCCGATGGGCGGTGGCAAGGCGGTGATCGTGCGCAATCCGCACGTGGAGAACCGCGCAGCGCTGTTCCAGGCCTTCGGCCGCTTCGTCGACAGCCTCCAGGGGCGTTTCATCACGGCGGTGGACAGCGGCACCTCGACCCTCGACATGGACTGCATCGCCCAGTCTACCCCCTACGTGACCAGCACCACCGCCTCGGGCGACCCGTCGCCCCACGCGGCCATGGGCGTGTTCGCTGGCATCCGCGCCACCTCCATGGCCCGGCTGGGCAGCGACAACCTGGAGGGCCTGCGGGTGGCGGTGCAGGGCCTGGGCAACGTGGGCTATGCCCTGGCCGAGCAACTGCATGCGGCGGGCGCCGAGTTGCTGGTCAGCGACCTGGACCCAGGCAAGGTGCGCCTGGCGGTGGAGCAGTTCAGTGCCCAACCGGTGGCCCATGAGGCCTTGATCAGCACCCCGTGCGACATCTTCGCCCCCTGTGGCGTGGGGCCGGTGCTCAACAGGCAGAGTGTGATGCAGTTGCGTTGCGCGGCGGTGGCGGGGTCGGCGAACAACCAGCTGACCACCTTGGAGGTGGCCGACCAGTTGGAGAATCGGGGGATCCTGTATGCACCTGACTACGTGATCAATGCGGGCGGGTTGATCTATGTGGCGTTGACCCATCGTGGGGAAGCCGCGGGCACCATAACCGCGCACCTGGCGCGAATTCCCACGCGGCTGACCGAGGTGTTCGCCCATGCCCAGGCGGAGAAACGCTCGCCGGCAAGGGTGGCGCAGACGTTGGCGGAGCGGTTGCTGTATGGCTGAGGCTCAGACTGGCCGCTTGTGGTGAAGATCGTTCCTCAATACCATCGAAAGGACCTCCGTCTTATTGCGCAGGGCGACTCCGAGCGGTCGTCATCTGTGATGTTTCCAGGTAGACATGAACCCATTACCCACCCTTATCCGCGAAACCTTCCCCGTCGGCCCTTTGCAGTGCAACTGCACCCTGATCGGCGACCCGCTGAGCAAGAAGGCCATCGTCGTCGATCCGGGCGGCGACGAGCAGAAGATCCTCGCCCGCCTGCAGCACCATGGCCTGACCCTGGTGAGCATCATCCACACCCATGCCCACTTCGACCATTTCCTCGCCTCGGGCAAGCTCAAGGAGCTGACCGGTGCCACGCTGCACCTGCACAAGGCCGACCAGCCGCTGTGGGAAAACCTGGAAATGCAGTGCCAGATGTTCGGCATGCCCTACACCCCGGTGCCGTCGCCGGATCGCTGGCTGAGCGATGAGGAGGAGCTGGCCTGCGGCTGCGGCGTGGCGCTGCACACCCCAGGGCATACGCCGGGCTCGATGAGTTTCTGGTTCGCCGAGCACAAGCTGCTGATCGCCGGCGATACCCTGTTCCGCCGTGGTGTCGGGCGCACCGATTTGTGGGGTGGCGATCAGCGGGCTATCGTTCGTTCCATCAAGGAACGGCTGTACCGCCTGGATGAGGAAGCCATCGTGGTGACCGGTCATGGTCCGGACACCTGCCTCGGCGACGAGATGCGCGAGAATCCGTTCGTGCGCGCCTGAGGTTTCATGGAATTTTTCCGCCGCGCTGCAATCCAAGGCTGGCATAGATCCGTAGGCGATCCGCTGCACTTTTGAATTTCAGTAGGAGCTTGTCCATGTTCACCATGCGTCGTCTGATTATCGTCGCTACCGCCGCCGCCCTGATGTCCGGTTGTGCCAGCCCCAACCCGTATGACAACCAGGGCCAGGCGCAGGGCTCCACAGGGATGAGCAAGACCGCCAAGTACGGTGGCCTGGGCGCGCTGGCCGGCGCCATCGCCGGTGCCGCCATCGATCACAACAACCGCGGCAAGGGCGCGCTGATCGGCGCCGCCGCGGTGGGCGCCGCCGCCGCCGGCTACGGCTACTACGCCGACAAGCAGGAAGCCGAGCTGCGGGCCAAGATGGCCAACACCGGCGTCGAGGTGCAGCGCCAGGGCGACCAGATCAAGCTGATCATGCCGGGCAACATCACCTTCGCCACCGATTCGGCGAACATTTCCCCGAGCTTCTACTCGCCGCTGAACAACCTGGCCAACTCGTTCAAGCAGTTCAACCAGAACACCATCGAGGTGGTGGGCTTCACCGACAGCACCGGCAGCCGCCAGCACAACATGGACCTGTCGCAGCGCCGTGCCCAGGCGGTCAGCACCTACCTGACTTCCCAGGGCGTGGACTCGTCGCGGGTCAGCGTGCGTGGCATGGGGCCGGACCAGCCGATCGCCAGCAACGCCGACGCCAATGGCCGTGCGCAGAACCGCCGGGTCGAGGTCAACCTGAAGCCGATCCCGGGTCAGCAGTATGACCAGCAGGGGACTGTGCAGCAGTATCCGTAAGTTATAGTTCTGAACTGATGGGGCTGCTTCGCGGCCCTTCGCGGGTAAACCCGCTCCCACAGGGTTTGTGCATGACTTTGGCCTTGCGCGATACCTGTGGGAGCGGGTTTACCCGCGAAGGGGCGCGTAGCGGCCCCATCTGTTTTCAGCGCTCGGTACTGGCCTGGATCGCCGTCAACGCGATGGTATGCACGATATCGTCCACCTGCGCCCCACGGGGCAGGTCGTTGACCGGTTTGCGCAGCCCCTGCAGCATCGGCCCGAGGCTGACGCAGTCGGCGCTGCGCTGTACCGCCTTGTGGGTGGTGTTGCCGGTGTTCAGGTCGGGGAACACGAACACCGTGGCGCGTCCGGCCACCGGGCTCGACGGCGCCAGTTGCCGGGCGATCTCGGGGTTGGCAGCGGCGTCGTACTGCAACGGCCCGTCGATCACCAGGTCGTGCTCGGCCTGTTGCGCCAGGCGCGTGGCCTCGCGCACCTTTTCCACTTCCTCGTCGCTGGCCGCCGAATCGCTGGAATAGCTGAGCATCGCCACCCGTGGCGCGATGCCGAACGACTCGGCGGACTCGGCGCTCTGCCGGGCGATTTCGGCGAGCTCCGCGGCACTGGGGTGCGGGTTCATCACGCAGTCGCCGTAGACCAGCACCTGGTCGGGGAACAGCATGAAGAACACCGACGACACCAGGATGCTGCCTGGCGCGGTCTTGATCAGCTGCAAGGCCGGGCGGATGGTGTTGGCGGTGGAGTGCACCAGGCCGGAGACCAGGCCGTCCACCTCGCCGAGGGCGAGCATCATGGTGCCGATCACCACCGGGTCTTCCAGTTGCTGTTCGGCCATCGGCGCGTTGAGGTTCTTGCTCTTGCGCAGCTCGACCATGGGTTCGACATAGCGGCCACGGATCAGCTCGGGGTCGAGCACTTCCAGGTCCGGCGGCAGGCTGATGCCCTGGGCGCGGGCCACGGCCTGCACGTCCTCGGGCTTGGCCAGCAGCACGCAACGGGCAATGCCACGGGCCTGGCACAGGGCGGCGGCCTGCACCAGCAGGGGCTCGGCGCCCTCGGGCAGGACGATGCGCTTGTTGGCCTGCTGGGCGCGCTGGATCAGCTGGTAGCGGAACACCGCCGGCGACAGGCGCAGTTCCCGTGGCGTGCCGCAACGCTGGTGCAGCCAGGCGGCGTCCAACTGGCCGGCGACGAAGTCGGTGATGAACTCGGCGCGCTCGCGGTCGTCCACCGGGATCTCGCGGTTCAGCGAGTTGAGCTGGTTGGCGGTGTCGTAGGAGCCGGTGCTCACCGACAGGATCGGCAGGCCGGCCTGCAGGGCGCCGCGGCACAGTTCGAGGATGCGCGGGTCGGGCTTGCTGTCGCTGGTCAGCAGCAGGCCTGCCAGGGGCACGCCGTTGATCGCGGCCATGCACACGGCGAGGATGATGTCGTCGCGGTCGCCCGGCGTCACCACCAGGGTGCCGGAGGTCAGCAGCGGCACGGTGTTGGCCACGGTGCGGGCACAGATGATGATCTTGCTCATGCGCCGCTGGTCGTAGTCGCCGGCGTTGAGCACCTGGGCACCGAGCAGCTCGGCCACGTCGCGGGTTCGCGGGGCGTTGAGCTCGGCCTGGTAGGGGATGCAGCCGAGCAGGCGGAAGTCGTTGCCACGCAGCAGCGGCGAATGCTCGCGCAGGCGCGTGGCGAAGTCGGCCATGCTTTCGTCGGTGCGCACTTTGTTGAGAATCACACCGAGCACCTTTGGGTCCCGCGGGCCGCCGAACAACTGGGCCTGCAGCTCGACGCGGCCGGACAGCTCGCTCAGTACCTCGTTCTCCGGCGCCGACACCAGGATCACCTCGGCGTCGAGGCTCTTGGCCAGGTGCAGGTTGACCCGGGCGGCATAGCTGGCGTGGCGGGTCGGCACCATGCCCTCGACCACCACCACGTCCTTGCCGACGCACGCCTGCTGGTAGAGGCGGATGATCTCCTCGAGCAGTTCATCGAGTTGGCCGTCACCGAGCATGCGCTCGACATGCCCCAGGCTCAGGGGCGTGGGCGGCTTGATGCCGTGGGTGCGGGCGACCAGTTCGCTGGAACGCTCCGGGCCGGTGTCGCCGGGGTGCGGCTGGGCGATCGGCTTGAAGAAGCCGACCTTGAGCCCCGCGCGCTCCAGGGTGCGCACCAGGCCCAGGCTGATGGAGGTCAGGCCGACACCGAAGTCGGTCGGCGCGATGAAAAATGTCTGCATGCGTGCTTCTCGAAATAAGCGGTGCAAGGAATTCAGCGGCCAAGGGTATCGCTAACCGCCCCTTGTGCGCACCAGCCACAGGCGAATACCTGGCCGATGCGTCGGGCGCGTTCGTCGGCGTCGAGCACCCAGGGCCGCGCCTGCCACGGCGGCTGGTGGCGCAGGTGCTGGGTGTGGCCGCAGGACAGCTCGACCACCCAGTGGCCCTCCTCGTCGAGGCGAAAGCCGGTGATCCGACTGATGGGCGGCCCTTGGTCCGAGTCGCGTTCGCAATCGGTCGATGCGTTGGTTACACTTGTCCGTTCTACATTCTTTTGCAAAAGGTCTTGCCCCATGCTGATCGCCGCCAACAAGGCTGTCTCCATCGACTATACCCTCACCAACGACGCTGGTGAGGTCATCGACAGCTCCGCCGGTGGTGCGCCGCTGGTCTACCTGCACGGTGCCGCCAACATCATCCCGGGCCTGGAAAAAGCCCTGGAAGGCAAGCAGGCCGGTGACGAGCTGACCGTTGCCATCGAACCGGAAGAAGCCTACGGCGAGTACTCGGCCGAACTGGTCAGCACCCTGAACCGCAGCATGTTCGAAGGCGTCGACCAACTGGAAGTCGGCATGCAGTTCCACGCCTCGGCGCCGGACGGCCAGATGCAGATCGTCACCATTCGCGACATCGACGGCGACGACGTGACCGTCGACGGCAACCACCCGCTGGCTGGTCAGCGCCTGAACTTCAAGGTCAAGGTTGTCGACGTGCGTGACGCCAGCGAAGAAGAAATCGCTCACCGTCACATCCACGGTGAAGGTGGCCATCACCACTGATTTTCTGCGCTAAGCTCAGAGAGTCGCCAGGCGCTCGGGCAAGCCGGACTTGCCCTCCTCAGGAGGGTGGACGGTTTGGCCGCGCGCCTTTTTAGTGGGCGGGATTCGCCCCAGCGGCAATCGGGAACCTGAGAGGGGATTTCATCATGAGTGCATTTCACGACCTGACGTTGAAGGCGTTGAACGGTGAGGACCTGCCGCTGGCCCCGTTCAAGGGCCAGGTGGTGCTGGTGGTCAATGTCGCCTCCAAGTGCGGGCTGACGCCGCAGTACAAGGCCCTGGAGAACCTGTATCAGGATTACCGGGACAAGGGCTTCAATGTGCTGGGCCTGCCGTGCAACCAGTTCGCCGGCCAGGAACCTGGCAGCGAGAAGGAAATCCAGGAATTCTGCAGCCTCAACTATGGGGTGAGCTTCCCGCTGGGCGCCAAGCTCGAGGTCAACGGCCCGCAGCGTCATTCGCTGTACCGCCTGCTGGCGGGCGAGGGCGCCGAGTTCCCCGGCGATATCACCTGGAACTTCGAGAAGTTCCTGGTTGGCAAGGATGGTCGGGTGCTGGCGCGTTTTGCCCCGCGTACCGCGCCGGACGATCCGACCGTGGTGCAGGCGATCGAGAAGGCGCTGGGCTGATCCATACCCACACCCCTGTAGGAGATTACGCAGCCCTTCCTGGCTGCGCTGTCGCGCAGGGAACAGGGTTCCAGCGTGG